>NZ_JACAGF010000022.1:0-32142 GCF_030324345.1 Empedobacter sp. R750
TCTTTCGTATTGCGGTTGCAAATATACGCACCATTTTTCCGCTTTTCCAAACATACTTTACATTTATTTTACATTCTGTTCTTAAGTTACTGGTACGATGGGAAATATTTTTTGATTTTTTTAGATATGAGATGTGTAATAGGAGGTTTTAAAAGAGAAAAGCCCATTTTTAACGCACAAAAAGATTAGACGTTTTGCTTTTCTTGAACAAAAGAAAAGCAAAATGGATACTTTAGAAGGAGCGACTCGAGAGAAATTCTACGAAGTAGAATCTATTTATAAATAAAAAAAGCTCGAATAAATCGAGCTTCATATAATTATTCATTTCATAATATTATACGAGATGTTCCAAAATTGTATTTAATTCTTGTAATTCGACCAAGAAACCATCGTGTCCAAAAATAGAATCGATTTCGATAAATTTTGCATTTGGAATATGATTCACTATAAATTTTTGTTCGTTTGGGGGAAATAAAATATCCGAAGAAATTCCAATCACTAAAGTATTCGAAGAAATCTGAGCCAAAGATTTCTCTAAAGATTCTCTATTTCGAGCCAGATTTTGTGAATCCATCGCTTTCGAAAGTGTCCAATAAGAATGAGCATTGAATCGGTTTGCTAATTTTTCACCTTGATATTTTTGATAAGAAGATGCTTTGAAATCATTGTAAACAGAATCCTTGTCTTTTTGCTTCTGTTCATATATAATATAGGTACGATAAGACAACATCGCAATTGTACGTGCTGCAATCAATCCATTTCTTCCTCCATTCTCAGTTTTATCGTTAAAAGTTGCATCTGCCTCGATAGCTAAACGCTGCGATTCGTTGAACGCAATTCCCCAAGGAGAATGTACCGCATTCGTCGCCAACAAAACCAAATTATCCACTTTAACTTGATTCAGCAACGTAAATTCTAACGCTTGTTGACCACCGAGTGAACCACCAATTAATAAATGAATAGTCGAAATTCCTAAATGATCTGCCAACAATTGATGCGCATTTGCCATATCTTTTATCGTAATTGTAGGAAAATCTCGATAATAAGGTGAATTTGTTTCAGGATTTGTAGACAACGGATTTGTTGTTCCGTAATTAGAACCAATCACATTAGCACAAATAATAAAATGATCTTTTGGATTGAACAATTCATTTTCTCCAAAAAGACCAGCCCACCAATCGAAAACATCCGAGTTTGCCGTTAAAGCATGACAAACCCAGATGATATTGTTTTTTTCGGGATTCAATGTTCCCGCTGTATGATAAGCAATGGTTAAATTTTCGAGAATTTGACCATTTTCTAATTGAAATGGCTTTGTATAATTATATTGATGAAAATTCACTGAATTAATTTATAGCTAAAATACTGTGTTTACTTAATTTTATCAAAAGCACGTTGAAGATCATTTTTGATATCATCAATATATTCGATTCCGACAGAAAGGCGCAATAAACCTGGAAAAACTCCAGCAGATTTTTGTTCATCATCGCTTAATTGTTGATGAGTTGTTGCGGAAGGATGAATAATTAACGATTTTGCGTCACCAACATTTGCCAAATGACTAATCAATTCTAAACTATCAATAAATTGATTCGCTTTGGCTGCATCACCTTTAATTTGAAATGATAAAACAGCTCCAAAACCATTTTTCAAATATTTTTTAGCCAAATGATGACTTGGAGAAGTAATTAATCCAGGATAATTCACTTTTTCAACTTGCGGATGAAGTTCTAACCAACGCGCAATTTCTAAGGTATTATCCAAATGTTTCTGAACTCTTAACGACAACGTTTCTAAACCTTGTAACAATAGGAAAGAATTGAACGGTGAAATTGCGGGACCAAAATCGCGTAAACCTTCTACGCGAGCACGAATAATAAACTGAATATTCCCAAAAGGTCCATTCACTCCGAAAACATCAGAAAAAACTAAACCATGATAACCTTCTGATGGTTCAGAAAATTGTGGAAATTTACCATTTCCCCAATCATAATTTCCGCCATCCACGATAACTCCACCAATCGAAGTTCCATGTCCACCGATCCATTTTGTTGCAGATTCTACAACAACATTTGCTCCATGTTCTAAAGGTTTGAAAATATAACCGCCTGCACCAAATGTATTATCCACAATAAATGGAATATTATGTTTCTTCGCAATTACAGCGATTGCTTCAAAATCTGGAACATTAAAACTCGGATTTCCTATCGTTTCTGCATAAATCGCTTTTGTATTTTCATCAATTAATGATTCTATTTTAGCTGGATCTGCATCTTCGGCAAAGCGAACATCAACACCTAAACGCTTAAAACCAACTTTGAATTGATTATATGTTCCGCCATAAAGATTAGAAGCTGAAACAAAATTATCACCTGATTCTAAAATATTATTTAAAGCAATAAATTGTGCCGCTTGTCCCGATGAAACAACCAATGCCGCAACACCACCTTCGAGTGCAGCAATACGTTTTTCGAAAACGTCAGTTGTTGGATTCTGAATTCTTGTATAAATGTTACCAAATTCTTTCAAAGCAAATAAATTTGCTCCGTGTTCGGCATCATTAAATACATAAGAAGATGTTTGATAAATTGGAACAGCGCGAGAGCCTGTTGTTGGGTCTACTTCTTGACCTGCGTGTACTTGTAAAGTATCGAAATGTAATTGTTTTTCTTTTAACATAATAAAATTGTTTTGAATGTGACTACGATTAATAAATAGTAGGGTAGGTTAGTTAGCTGAAATTAGCAGCTGCACATTCGAATTTTACTATTGATACAATTATAGATGCTGTGAAGCAGGACGCCGTGTCCAAAAGAATGTTTTTTAGAATTGTACTTCATCTTTAAAAAAATTATTCATTTCTAACTACACTTTGTAGTTTTATATTAGATGTGAAATTAGAATAATTTTCTAAATAATAAAATTTAGATTTAGTTTTTAGAAAATAAATCTATAAAATCAATTTATAAAGAATATTTACACCAAAAAGCTAAAAATATTTCTTTCGAAATCTATAAATAGGATTTAAACAGAATAAAATTTGAAGTAAAATGGAGAATATTAGGTTAAAAACATAAAAAAAGGAGATCAATTTTGATCTCCTTTTAAGTTTTATGATAAAAAAGTAATTAGTTTGCTAAAACGATTACTTTATTATTGTTCATTTCTATTGTTCCTCCTTTGATATCTAACAATAATGTAGATTCATTAGATGGAGAACTGTAAACTTTGCCAGATTGATTATCGAAATCTTCGAAAGTTTTTGTGTGAACTTTAATTTTGATTGTTCCTTCACCTAAAGTTGCAACGATAGGAGCGTGGTTATTTAATAACTGGAATTCACCATCTTTCCCTGGTAAAGTAACAGCATCTACTTCTGCATCGAAAACTACGAATTCTGGCGTAATAATTTGTAAGTGCATAATCCTATTGTTTTTAAAAAAAAGAGTACTTAGCAACTTTCAAAAAGAAAAGAAACGTAAGCACTCTTTGTATGGTTAAACTATATTATTTAGCTTCTGCTAACATTTTTTCTCCAGCTTCAATCGCTTCTTCGATTGTACCACGTAAGTTGAATGCAGCCTCAGGATATTGGTCAACTTCACCATCTAAGATCATGTTGAATCCTTTGATTGTATCTTTGATGTCTACTAAAACACCTGGGATACCTGTAAACTGTTCTGCAACGTGGAATGGTTGAGATAAGAAACGTTGGATACGACGTGCACGGTGTACAACTAATTTATCCTCTTCTGATAACTCTTCCATACCTAAAATCGCGATGATATCTTGTAAAGCATTGTAACGTTGTAAGATTTCTTTTACACGTTGTGCTGTTTCGTAATGTTCTTTACCAATAATTGTTGGTGATAAGATACGAGATGTAGAGTTCAATGGATCTACCGCTGGGTAAATACCTAATGAAGCAATTTTACGATCTAATACCGTTGTAGCATCTAAGTGCGCGAAAGTCGTAGCTGGCGCAGGGTCAGTTAAATCATCGGCAGGTACATATACTGCTTGTACAGATGTAATAGATCCGTTTTTAGTAGATGTAATACGCTCTTGCATAGCACCCATTTCAGTTGCTAATGTTGGCTGATAACCTACGGCTGATGGCATACGTCCTAATAAGGCAGAAACCTCAGAACCTGCTTGTGTAAAACGGAAGATATTATCTACGAAGAATAATACGTCACGTCCTTGACCTTGTCCATCTCCGTCACGGAAATATTCAGCTAATGTTAAACCTGTTAAAGCAACACGAGCACGTGCACCTGGAGGTTCATTCATTTGTCCGAAAACGAAAGCAGCTTTAGACTCTTTCATGTTTTCGCTATTTACTTTAGATAAATCCCAAGATCCACCTTCCATAGAGTGCATGAAATCTTCACCGTAATTAATTAATCCAGCTTCAATCATCTCACGCATTAAGTCATTACCTTCACGAGTACGCTCACCAACACCAGCGAATACAGATAAACCTCCGTGTCCTTTAGCGATGTTGTTCATCAACTCCTGAATTAATACTGTTTTACCTACTCCGGCACCACCAAATAAACCAATTTTACCACCTTTTACGTATGGCTCTACTAAGTCAATTACTTTAATACCTGTAAATAAAACTTCTGCAGATGTTGATAATTCTTCGAATTTTGGAGCTGGACGGTGAATAGGTAAACCGTTTTCTTTGTCTAAATTCCCTAAACCATCAATAGCATCTCCAACTACATTAAATACACGTCCTTTGATGTTTTCTCCGATAGGAACCATAATTGGTTTTCCTAAAGCGATAACTTCTTGACCTCTTTGTAAACCATCAGAACTATCCATTGCGATACAACGTACAGTATCTTCACCGATGTGTTGCTCGACTTCAAGAATTAATGTTTCTTTTCCTTGACGAGGAACCTCTAATGCATCATAAATATTTGGAAGGCCTTCTGCGTTATCAAAAATAACGTCAATTACAGGTCCAATAACCTGTGCAATCTTACCTTTCTTTTGATTTGCCATTATATGAAATGATTTAGTTTATTTTATTTGGGTGCAAAGGTAAGTTAAAAACATTGTATAATTTATATACTTTTTAAGATTTTTGTCATAATATTTTGATTAGTAATCAGAATATTATAAACAACGAACTTCTAAAACAAAAATATCAATCCTTATCAACTCCATTTCCGCCATACATTTCTTGTACTTTTTTCTGATAATCTTCATAAATCTTATCAAATTCTCCTCTCGAAATTGTTTTATCAGAAATATTATTGAAATAAGAATTAAATTCTTTATCATTATTTATCGTTTCGATATTCGTCATTTTAACAATTGGTGTTGAACCAGTTTCATTTTTAGGTTTTATTGTAATTTCTAAAACTAAGCCTGGAAGTCCACCAAAATTATTTGGTCCACATTTCGTTTTTATACTTTTTGCAAACCATACTTCATACGTATTTTTAGATTTTTCCATTGTTGCTTTTGTGGCAATAATTCCATTTATCGTTTTAGTATCTCTACTAAAAACCCAATTTTCGTCTAACTTTAAGGGAGATTTTACTTTATAATTTCTATTTTCAATATTAATATCTTCGTAAATAATTTTTTCTACAGGATTAATAATTGTATAATTTATGGTATAACTTCCAATCATTTCCATATTATTACTATTCAATTTTGGTCGTTCTTTACTCAAACACAAATTGTTTTCATTGACAAACAAATCGTATGTTTTTGGCGATTCATATTGCTCAATTATATCAGGATAAGCTGCTAATCTCTTCTTTTCTTGCTCTGATAACAAGCTTTTCCCTTCATATTCAACTTTATAATTTTGAGCGAATAATGAAACAAATGGTAATAAAAAAAGTATAAATATCTTCATGATTGATTCTCTTGATGTTATGTCTATATTTAAATTTATAAAATCAATTTCATTAATCCTAATTTTATTTTACGACTTACTATAACAATCAGAATATTACAATCAAAGGAAATTAAAAATAGATTTGAAGTTCGATTTGAAAGCCTTAATTTTGTGCAAAATCATTTTTAGTGAACGTTTATCAATCCTTAGAAGAAATCAAACCTATCAAACGTCCTGTCCTTACTTTGGGCATGTTTGATGGTGTGCACATTGGACATCAATCTATTCTGAAACAACTCAATACAATTGCAAAAGAAATTGATGGAGAAAGTGTTTTGATTACTTTTAATCCACATCCCAGAATGGTTTTACAGCCAAATTGTGATCTTAAATTTTTGAACACTTTAGAGGAAAAAGAAAATGTTTTACGTCAATTTGGGTTAGAACATTTGATTATTCAAGCGTTTACAAAAGATTTTTCACAAGTAACTTCTGTAGAATTTGTCAAAAATTTATTGGTTGATAAAATCAATATTGATACGTTAGTCATTGGTTACGATCATCATTTCGGGAAAAATAGAGAAGGAAATTTCGAGCAATTACAAGTTCTTTCGAAAGAATATGGTTTCAATTTGATTCAATTGCAAGCTGTCGAAGAAAATGATGTGGCGGTGAGTTCTACAAAAATTAGAAATGCACTTATCGAAGGAAATATCGCATATGCGAACAAAGCGTTAAACTATCATTATCCACTTTCTGGAGAAGTTGTTCATGGTGATAAAATTGGGCGTACACTTGGTTTTCCTACCGCTAATTTACAAGTTGATCCTAATAAATTGATTCCAAAAGATGGTGTTTATGCGGTTGATGTTTTTGTAGATAATCAAAAATATTTAGGTTTATTAAGTATCGGATTTAGAGAAACGGTTACCAATTCTCGCGAACATCGAGTAGAAGTGAATATATTGGATTTTGATCGAGAAATTTATGGAGAAACAATTCGCCTTGAATTTTTAGGTCATTTGCGAGATGAAAAGAAATTTGATTCTTTAGATGATTTAATCACCGCGATGAATCAAGACAAAGAAAATGCAATAAAACATTATTCAAAATAAAATTTCCGAAGTCAAAAATTAATCATTTGACTTCGGAAATAATTTACTTCTTAACAACTTTCTCTACTAAAGCATTTCCTTTAGAATCTGTAATATGAATTAAATAAACTCCAGATTGTAATTGATTTGTTGAAATAGAATTTCGATTATTCATCGAAATGATCTTTTGTCCAATCAAATTATATAATTCTATTTTTGCGATTTCTTCTTTAGATTTTATATGAATAACATCTTGGAAAGGATTCGGATATATCTTTATTGATTTTAAGTTCTCTACTTCATTTGTTTTCAATAAATCTTGAGATGCCTTATAATAATTTGGTACGCCATAACCTAATTGATTTGAAGGAAAGGAAAAAAGATGAGCAGATTCTTGAATTTTATCTTTTAAAATATCATGTTTAATTTTAGGAAATTGTTGAATCATTAATGCTACAGCTCCTGCTGAAACTGGTGATGCAAATGAAGTTCCATTCGAATAAGTTAAACTTCCATCAGGCAAATAAACTACAATATTTTGTCCTAAAGCTGATACATTTGGTTTAATTTCCCCTAATGCGTTTGGTCCAAAAGACGAAAATGCTGCGGGATTTTTGTATATATCATTTGCTCCAATTGAAAACACATTTTTAACATCTGCAGGTGCTGAAATCATTTTCCAAGGATCATTTCCTTCATTACCAGCTGCTACCACAACAAAAATTCCTTTATTAGCAGCTATTTCAGCTCCTTTAGAAATTAATGTCGTTTTTCCGTCCATATTATCAAATGTATAATCGTATCTCGCATCATCAAAAGCATAATATCCCAAAGAGGTATTTATTACATCAGCACCTACACTATCTGCTCTTTCTGCAGCTTGAACCCAATACATCAACTCTTTTGGAGTTTCTGAAGTATTGTCTTCTGATCGATATAACGAATATGTAGCTTTTGGTGCAGTTCCTACATATTTTCCATCAACTTCTGCTGTCATTGTAGATAAAACCATTGTTCCATGATTATCTGCATCATATACATTTTCTTTTTTATCTACAAAATCATAGGTGTCAAGAATTCTATTCTCTTTACGCAATATATCAAATGCTGAAATTTTATCAACTCTAGGAAAGCCAGCATCAATAACTGCTATCAAAACTCCTTGTCCTAAAATATTATTATTGTGAAGTGGTTTTAAATTAATTTGGTCAATAAAATCATTAGCATAACCATAATTAAACTCTTCTGAATTATGTATTAGATCTTTCCATTTTGACAAATTTTTATTTGATGATTTAGGAACTGAATTACGAACCAAAGATTCTGCAGTTTCAACAAAACTTAATGCTTTTAATTTACTCAAAATAGTTTCATCAGAAATCTCTACCATCATAGTATTCAACCATTTCGAATGCCCAATATAATTTAATGATAATTTTTTAAGTTCATTAATTCTATACTCAGATATAGGAACATCTTCCTCAGTGATCGAGATTTTATACTTTTCTCTTCTATCTAATGATCGTTGAGAAAGTATCTGCAAAGGGTTTGATAAAAAATTTGATGTATTTTCCTTTGGTTTTAATTTGACCAAGTATAAATCTTGAGCCAAAGAAAAAGTAAAGCCAAGTAATATTAAAGTTAGAGATAAAAATTTTTTCATAAATGTTAATTCGTTCAATACGACTAAATTAACATTTTATTTTACTTTGATTGATAATAAGTAAAAATTTCTTTCTTATTCTTTTCCAAAACTCCTAAAAGCGTCGCATCAACTTTTGGTTCGTTAGTCGTTAAAACAATTTTATCATTTATTTTTTCGAATGTAATGACAAGATTATTCGTTGTACTTTCAAACGAAATTTTATCTTTCGATTTCTTTTGTAATTTGAAATTGGTACGTAAAATATCTGATTTTACTGTAAATTTTAATGGTTTATAAACAATCGCTGATTTGTCAATTACAGATTTTTTTGGCGAAACTTCCATCATCGAAGCTGTTTCTAATGATGTATTCGCAGCACGTTCTTCTGCAACAACCGTCATTTTCATCACATCAGAAGTGTCTTTTAATTTAGAAGCACCTCTAATTACAACACCTGAAGCTTTCCCTGCTAATTTATCCGAAATAACTGAATCTTTTATATAGCCCAAATTTTGACTATTTGCTTTAGCATATTGACCTTCTTTTTCTATGGAATCTAAAACCTTAGAACGAACTTCCATTGCTTGCGGTGCTGATAAATTAACTGGAGCATTTGGAGCGGACGCATTAGATAATTGAGGAAAATATCCTTCGTCAGCAATTGCGTCAGCAGAATGTCCTTCAATTACTTTATAAACAGGCTCTTTTGTAACTTCATCATTCTTTACTATTTCTAGAGGTTTTTCCAAATCTTTATCTTTCGATTCCAAAACCACTATTTCTTCTTGTTCAGCAGGTGATTGCTCAATAACTGGGACATTTGTTTTGACAATTTCAAGTGAATTTTCTCTATTTTCAGTATTAATATTCTCGATAAAAAGTACAAAGTAAGGAATCGCAATCAACGCGAAAACAGCAGCAGAAAACCATACACTCGAAACAAATTCACGAATAGGTTTCTTTTTCTTTTCCTCCTTCTGCAAACCAGATTCAATACGTTTCCACACCAAATCTCTCGGTTTTTCGCCGACAGTTTCGTTACTTCTTGATCGAAATAAATCTTCTATTGGATCGTTTGTGTTCACGATAAATTTGATTTTATATTTTCATTCTTACTTAACATTTCCTTCAATTTCGTCTTCGCTAAATTAAGTTGCGATTTCGATGTTCCTTCTGTAATGCCCAAACTTTCGGCAATTTCTTTGTGCTTATATCCCTCAATAACGTAGAGGGTAAACACGAGACGACAGCCTTCGGGCAGATAATCGAGGAGTTTCATCACATCATCTTCTTCTATTTGTTGCGAAGCTTCTTGATTAGATGAAATAGAAGAGGAGTAATCGTCAACATTGAGATGAAAAATTTTATTTTTCCGCAACTCCATCAAACATTCATTAATCATAATTCTTCGCATCCATCCTTCAAAACCTCCTTCGAACGAATAATTTTCAAGATTCTGAAAAATCTTCAAAAATCCTTTTACCAACGCATCTTCCGCTTGTTGTATATCGGTAAAATAACGTTTACAAACCGCAAAAAATCGCGCATCATATTTTTCGTAAAGCAGCCGCTGTGCTTTCGAATCATTGCTGATACAAGCTTTTATGAGTTGTTTTTCGTCCAAAATACTTTTTCTTTCTTACTGTTTAGATGCGAAAATTACGCTTATGGTTGCTTTGATAGCGTAAAATATTTGTTAAAGTTCTGAAAACTTATTCATTAAACATAAAAAAAGTCGCTACAAGAGCGACTTTATATTGGTTATTTAATCGAATTTTTTATCCAACTAAATTATGTTTTACTAGATATTCTGCAATTTGAACCGCATTTGTAGCAGCTCCTTTACGTAAATTATCCGCAACAATCCAACAGTTTAATGCATTTGGTTGAGATAAATCACGACGGATACGACCTACAAAAACATCGTCTTTCCCTTCTGAATAGAATGCCATTGGATAAGTATTTGTATCAGGATTATCTTGTACAGTTACACCTTCCTGTTCAGCTAATAATTTGCGAACTTCTGCTAAATCAAAATCATTCTCAAATTCAATATTCACAGACTCCGAATGTCCTCCTTGCACAGGAACACGAACCGCAGTAGCAGTGATATTCATTTCGTCAACACGCATAATTTTACGAGGCTCACGAGTCAATTTCAATTCTTCTTTTGTGTAACCTGTTTCTTCATCAAAAACATCACAATGAGGCAATGCATTTTTGAAAATTTGATATGGATAAACTTTCGCAACATCGCGTCCTTCAATTTCTCCATTCAATTGTTCCACAGCATCTTTACCTGTTCCCGTAACTGATTGATAAGTAGAAACAACTACACGTTTAATTCCGTATTTTTTGTGTAAAGGATTAAGAACCATTACCAACTGAATTGTAGAACAGTTAGGATTTGCGATAATTTTATCATTTGTTGTTAAAATATCTGCATTGATTTCTGGTACAATCAACGGACGATCTGGATCCATTCTCCAAGCCGATGAATTGTCAATTACAGTTGTTCCAACTTCTGCAAACTTAGGCGCCCACTGTTTGGAAGTTTCTCCACCTGCTGAAAAGATTGCGATATCAGCTCGCATTTCTACAGCATCCTGCATTGATACAATTTTGTATTCTTTTCCTTTGTACTCAATAGTTTTTCCTATTGATCTTTCTGATGCTACTGGTATAATTTCAGTGATTGGAAAATTTCTTTCTTCCAAAACTTGGAGCATAACTCTGCCGACCATTCCGGTAGCGCCTACGACTGCTATTCTCATTTGTTTATTAAATAATGTATTAAAAAATTTCGAATTGCTAATTTACTGATTATTTCGATACATTTTTCTCTATTTCATAGGTTTAGCAATCTATTTGATATGATATATTTTATGTTATGATGTTAATTCAGGTTTTTGAACTTTTCCTCGAATTAAAATTTATAAAACTCTTTTTTATAAGAATTTTGAACACAAAAAAAGTGGAACAAATTGCTCCACTTTTCTATAATTGTATAAAAATATTTTTCAAAAATTATTTTTTGATGATTTTTTGAGTAAATGTTTTACCTGAAGTATCTTGAACTTTAACTAAATAAGTTCCTTTTGGTAAAGAAGAAATATTAATTGATTTTTTATCCATATTAGTTGAAACTACTCTTCCAGTTAAATCAACAATTTGAATAGATTTTACATTAATACTTTCTAATGTTTTTACATTTACTACATCAGATGTAGGATTTGGATAAATAGAAACAACGTTATCTGCTAAAACTTGAGAAACACCTAAATTATCTTCTCCTTCAAGAGCAAATGCCGTTCCAAAATTACCCCAAGGTGTTGTTAAAATATCATCTAAGTCTGTCCATTCAGTATAACCTCCACCAAATAGATCTCCTAAATCTATTAATTGTGCTTTTCCGCTATATTTTTGATCAGTTGCTTTAAACCACGCCCATCTATTAGATCCATTAGCATCACTAGTTTCAGGTAGAATAGATATCCAATATCTTTTTCCTGCATCTAAATTAATTGTTTTTCCTGCTGCTGCTAAATCTAATACAATATCAACATAAGATCCAGATTTCACATAAGTTACACCTGTAGATCCTTTTGCCATTTTAATTGTCATTAAAGGGTTGTCTGGTGTTTGTTTAGGAGAACCTGCATTATCTTCATAAATGTAAACAAGCAAATTACTTGTAATAGTAGTAATATTAGTTGCATTTGTACTAAATCCATAACCAGTAATTTTAGTGATTTTTGAGTTTTTAGCAATCTCAAAATCATCAGCAACAACAATCGCTTCTCCAAAGTTTGTTAAATAAGCAACCCCGTATCCATTTTGTCCATTTGCTGTTTGTTTAAATAATTCAGCTGCTGCTTTATTATCTGGCATAGCTACTCCATTTTCTAAAACAGCTTGGTCAGTTAATTGAACTTTCTGAGCAAAAGTCGCAGTTGATAAAGCTGCAATTGATAAAAGTGTAAAAATTTTCTTCATAATAATTAATTTTAAGTGTTATTTATTTTTTAATTCACAAATAAAACTAAACAATTACATTAAGAATACAAAATTTTAAACAATAAAAATAAAAAATCCATAATCGCAAGGATTATGGATTAAATAAATATTAATATGATTTATATCTTATTAAGCAAACTCGTTGTAAGCAGCTTTTAAGTTTTCTGCGATAGCTGCTGCAGAGTGTCCTTCGATATGATGACGCTCTAACATATGTACTAATTCACCATCTTTGAATAAAGCAACTGCTGGAGAACTTGGTGGAAACGGAGCAAAAAACTCACGAGCTTTTGCTACAGCATCTTTATCAAATCCTGCGAAAACCGTTGTTAAATGTGTAGGAACTTTATCATTATCTAATGACATTACAACTCCTGGTCTTGCAGCACCTGCGGCACAACCACAAACACTATTTACCATTACCAAAGTTGTTCCTTCTTGTTTGATTGCTGCTTCTACTTGTTCTGGAGTAGTTAAATCTTCAAAACCATTAGAAGTCAACTGAGCCTTCATCGGCATTACTATTTCTGCTGGATACATATTGTCCTTTTTTTGTTTTTAATAAAAATAAATTATTTTCAAAGTTACATAATTCTAAAACTTTTTAGAATACTTACTTTTGCAGTTACAAATTTACGTAGAATTTAGCAATATGAAATTGACTTTTGGTAAGAATGAGAAACTTAAAAGCAGAAAAGCATTCGATGAATTGTTTTCTGATGGAAAAACATTTGTTTCTCATCCGATTAGATTTGTCTACAAAATCAAGCCGAAAGCGGATTACAATATAAGGGTAGGAGTGAGCGTTGGGAAGAAAAAATTCAAACACGCGGTTGATCGAAATTTATTGAAACGTCGTGCTAAAGAAGCTTACAGATTGAATAAATTGTTGCTTGAACCTAATGAAAACTATTCGATTGATTTAGTAATGATTTATACTTCGACAAAACATCAACCTTTTGAAGTGATTGAACAATCTGTCAAAACTTTATTAGAAAAATTAAACGAAGCGATACAAACAAAAAAAGATTAATCCGAGGATTAATCTTTTTCATTTATTATAAGTTGTAAAACTGTTTATTTCTTAAGATTTGCTTGCAATCTGAAAAAACTAAAGTATACAGATACTAAAATTAATCCACAAACTGATGCTCCAATTCCTAAAACGCTACGAAAGTTTTCTTCAGCCATAAAACCAGCTTTATAATCCATCTCATATAGGTTGTAACCTAAACCTATCAACAAAACGATTGTCGCGATATAAATATATGTTTTCATTAGATAATGAATTTTTAAATTTTAATTTCATTCATAAACAATGCACCGATATTTGACGTAAATAATTTGATTGCGATTGACAATAAAATTACTCCAAATACTTTTTTCAGCACCGATAAAACTCCAGGTCCCATCCATTTTTCGAGTTTTCCTGCGAATTTCAGCACCAAATATACGATTAACATATTTAATATAATCGCAATCACAATGTTAATATCTGCAAACTGCGAACGAAGCGAAAGTACAGTTGTCAACGATCCTGCACCTGCAACTAACGGAAACGCAATAGGAACGATGGATGCAGAGTTAGATTCGACTCCTTTTTGGATTTCAATTCCCAAAATCATTTCAATAGCGATGATAAAAATCACAAAAGCTCCAGCAACGGCAAACGACTGAACATCTACACCAACTAATTTCAAAATTTTAGTTCCAAAAAACAAAAAAGAAATCATCAAAATACCTGCTGCAATCGAGGCTTTTTCGGACTGAATATGTCCAACTTTGCTTCGAATTCCTACAATAATTGGAATACTTCCTAAAATATCAATAACAGCAAAAAGCACAGCGAAAGTTGTTCCGATTTGGTTGAAAGAGAATTTCTGAAAAAATGATGTTATATTTTCCATTCGTATTTAGTGATAATTAATTGGTTGATGCAAAAATAGAAGTTTTTATGAACAATTTTTCATAAAAAAGCAAGAAATCAATCTTAATCCAACCAATTCTTAAAATCGGTCACTTTTTCGCGACTCACAATCATATCTTGTTCGTTATAAGTATTTAAAATTATTTTTAACCTTGAATTAGAATACATTGTAATTTCTTTAATCGAATCGATTTGAATAATTTGACTGCGATTAATTCTGAAAAATTTTTTCGGATCGATTTGTTCTTCTACTTTATCTAATGAAAAATCTACCAAATAATTTCGATTTTCTTTTGTATGAATATATGTTGCTTTGTTTTCACTAAAAAAACATTCGATATTCTCTGTTTCTATAATTTTGATTGATGTTCCGATTTTGATCGAAAAACGTTCTTTAAATTTTTCTGTTTGATTATTCGAAAAAAGATTTTTTAATTCATTTAGATTGAAACTTGAAGATTTTTGCTGAAATTGTTTTTCAAATTTCTCGATTGCGAACTTCAGTTCCTCTTCATCAACAGGTTTCAACAAATAATCAACCGAATTTAATTTAAACGCTTTCAACACATATTCGTCATAAGCTGTCGTAAAAATAATGGCTGACGAAACATCAACTTGATTAAAAATCTCAAACGATAAACCATCTGATAACTGAATATCCAGAAAAACTAAATCAGGATTTGGATTCGTTTTCAACCACGCTACACTTTCTTCTACAGAATGCAACATTTCGTGTATTTGATAACCAAATTTTTCTAAACGTCGCTTCAACAAACGCGCCGCAGGTTTTTCGTCTTCTATAATTAGTATTTTCATAGTTTTTTTAAGTTAATTCACGAATCGGTTTTCTTTCAAAAATTTTGTTCCAAACAAATAATAAAGCAAGTATAATGACAAAAATGATCAATGTTGCGAGATTTGTCTTAGCCATTAAAGCATGTAGTGTAGCTGAAACGATAATCGATTTTGTTCGAATTGTTGAAAAAGTTAATACAAAAGAAAAAACAATGCACAATAACATAAAAATTCCAAAACCTCCAAATTGATCAAAATCTTTAAAAATTAATACATGCCAAACTGCCCAAAATATTCCCGTTATAATGCTTTTTATTATCCAAAATATATTGCCTAAAGCATCATTCAAATAACCTCGCCACGTATATTCTTCCATAATATCATAAAGCAACGTCACTGAAATAAAAATCGCTGCCCACAAATGTTTATTAATTCCGTAATCGTTATTAAACCCATAAATTGAATAACCAACGAGTAATATAAATGGAAAAATCAATGTTTTGAAACCTTCTTTTCCCAAAAGAGAAACTTCTTTTTTAACCTTAGAGAATTTATAAAAAAGTAAACTAATTAGAAAAATAATCAAACCATGATTCATGTTCCAAGGCAGTTGAAAATCGACTAAACCTCCAAAAATTAATTGTAAAAAATTAGGACATATACGAATCAGGAAAGTTCCGATCAATATCAATCCATAAAAAATAATTATTCTAATCCAATTTGTTTGCTTTATTTGATTTATAAAATTCATTTATTGCCACTTTTTATTTTGATCCTTTTCATAGATTTCCTTCGTTTTTCTTTCTTCCCATTCAGTTCCGAATCCAAAAACTTTAAATGTATTAATTAAAATAGAAACTATTGATCCTGCTAAAACAAATAAATACCACCAATATTGTGGACTTGTCAAGTAATTAATTACTATCAAAAAAATGTTCCCTACAATTAATGTAAATAAAAAATGATAAAATTCTTTCAATTCTTTTGTTCTATTAATAGCTCGTTGATAAGCTTGTTGTTCGTCTGTATTGTTTTGTGTATTCATAATAGTCATTTTTTGTGTTAATATTGGTATTCTTACTGAAAATAATTGTTCAGTTTTTTCTATGTTAACTTCACGATTAGAAATTAATTGATAACGATTGATAATATTCTTCAGTCCAATTCCTGTCGAATCTTTAATGGTTTCTTTTGGTTGTAAAGTGTTTTCAACAATTAGAAAGTTATCTTTTTTATAAATTTTTATTTTTAATGGTTTTTGTTCCGAAACCACATTGTGTTTTATGGTATTTTCTAATAAAATTTGCAACGAAAGCGGAACAATATATTCTTGATCGGAGAAAGTTGTTTGCTCAATTTCAAAATCAATACTATTCTCAAAACGAAGTTTTAGCAAACTCACATACGTTTTAGCAAAATTTATTTCTTCTTGTACTGGAACAACTTCTTTGTCTTTTTGTTCTAAAACATATCGATAAATCTTAGAAAGTGATGTTGTAAAATCTATTGCATTCTCTGGATTCTCTTCTATTAAACCAGTTAAAACATTCAAACTATTGAATAAAAAATGTGGGTCTAATTGATTTTTTAAGGTTTCGAATTGTGCAGTTGCTGTTTCTGCTTTTGTTGATTCGATAACAATTTTACGTTCTAATTTATTTTTCTTTCTATCAAGAAAATAAAAAAGTGCTAAAAAGAATGTTGTAATTAACGCAACCAAAAAATAGTTAATCGTTTGATCGTAAAAAATATATTTTTGAAGAAGTTGATTTCCAAATTTCACAAAAACATAGTACAAAATCATCGTATAAAAAATTGAACGTAGAAAATACTTTCTTATCATTCTTTGTGAATCAGCTGATTCTGGTAAATTTTGCCTAAAATCATAAAAAATACTCGTATTTACAAAAGATGCTGCAACACTGAACGAAAAATATCCGATAAAATATTTGATGGCTTCTGGATGAAAAAATTGATTGAATGACACATTTGGCGATGTAAAAAATATCACGCTATAAATCAAAACATTGACTACAAATAGAATCAAAATATTGCGAACAATTAACTTTTTGTCAGAAACTATAATTCCATATACAAATTTGTAAATAATAAATCCTAAAATTAAGAAGCTAGTAAAATAACCTAATATTCTTCCTAAATCTTTAGATGATTCGACTATAAAATTGCGTTCATTTAAATTAAATTCTATAAGTAAAATAATTAATGTAAAAATTATTGAAAAAATAATTAACCCTATTTTTTGTACTTTTTCCATATTAAGCAATTAAATTAATCAACCAACAAACAATTTCGTTAATAAACTGAGCGACTAAAGCTATCATTATTGTACGTTTTTACATTCATTTTTCAACAATAGTTCAGCACGATCTTTTCCCCATTTGGGTTCGTTATTCTTTGGCTTTTCAGCATCAAATAAAGCTAAAGATTTTTTTACATTTTTACAATCTTGTGTAATATCTATTCCACTATATTTTGCAGCATTGATATTGAAGTCAGACAAACCTAAAACAGAACGTGGATTAGTAGGGTCTAACATCAACGATTTTTGATAGATTTGTACTACTTCTGGATAATAAATTGCTCCATTTTGCATTGGATTCTGCACAATTTCTGCTGTTAAATACAACGCTTTTAAATTTAGAATTTCTACATTTAATGGATTATTTCTGACTAAATCATCGATTTGAGTTTTTACATTCAAAAGAATTTCTTCATTTTTATCCACATCTTTTGATTCTAACGTTTTCAAAACTTCAGAAAAAGTCAAGTAATATTTAGGCAACCATTCATTTGGATAATCATTTATTAATTGCTTAAAATTAGCTTCAGAAGAATGATTTCCTTTGTACCATTCTGCTAAAGTTTTATTCATATCTGATTCAAAATTCTTTTGTGCAAAAGTTGATACAGCGAATAAAATTGCGATTGTTAAGAAAATTGTTTTCATCATTTGTGTTTTTTAATTTGTTGAGTCAAAGTTCTTACAAACACTTTTCGTTTGAAATTATATGTTACCGAAATGTCAATTTTTGAGGATGAATTGTAAAATGGTTTCATTTTTGGATTAACATAATCAAAACTAAATCAATCAAATATGAAAAAACTCTTTTTAGCTACTTTACTTGTAACGGCTTTTGCAAGTAATACGAAAGCGCAAGTGACAGGGCGTTACAGCCAAGTTGCATTGACTGCGCCAGACGAATTGCGCGATAGTGAAAATGATGTGCAAATATCGAAAGACAAACAATCTTCGAAGAAAATTTGGATCGATCATTTGATTCCAAACAAGCGTATTTATGCGATTTCTTATTTGGCAAGTGATGAAAAAGTAATCTATACAATTCCGAAACAATTGGTCGGAAATTATCAAATCAATACAGGTTGTGTGGTGTATGATAACGATGAAAATCAATTGACAATTTCGGCGAATAATCCTGTTGATTGTATTGGAATTAGTCAAAAAGATTATGAAAATATTTCGGTTGGAAAAGATGGTGTTTCTGTAGGGAAAACGAAAGTTGGATCGAACGGAAAAATCTCAACAAACGGAGTAGAAATCAAAGGAAGTGAAGTGAAAGTTGATGCAAAAAAGTTGCTTTCTGGAATACAATATGTTGGACGTAAAGCTTAAAAATATTCAAAATAAAAGGGACAACTCAAAACTGAGATTGTCCCTTTTACTATCTAAAAAACTTGAAATTTATTTTCGTAATAATTCTTCGGAAATATTTTGCGTAGCTTCGAAAACTTCTTCTAAATTTTGATGCAAACCACCAAAGGCATATTTAGCTTGTCGTGCATTATTCAACAACAATTTCCATTGTTCTACGGCTAATTCACTCACACCATTTTCAATCAGTTTATTTGCAATTACATCATCAGAGAAATGAGCTAAATCTGTATTCGTTTTTAATAGCGCTGCATTACACAAAATATTTTCTTGTAATTGATAAAAATCTTTTTGGTCTTCAGCGTTTATTTTTTGCTTCAACTCATCTAATTCAGCTGAAATTTGGCTCAAATTTATCGTTGGTTTTTCAACCAAAGTAAACTTCTGCGTTTCTGATTTTGGTTGATATGCTTCAAAATTATTTTGCTCGTTAAGAGGTTTTATTTTTGGTTCAATTGTTTGTTTTTGTGTCGGATTATTTTTCTTTCTCATCAAAAATAAACTTCCAGCACTCAATGCAATTACACCACCAGTTAACCACAACCAACCGCTTTTTCCTTCTTTTACATCATTCGTCATTTCTTCTATTTTATCAGAAATTGTCGAATCAGGTGAATTAGATGCCATAGCAGTTGCAGAAGAAGTTTTAGAACCTGAAACAGACAAATTAATCGAATCTGATTTCAAGGTTACATATTTCTCTTTAACAGGATCGAAATAACTAAATTCTACAGGCGAAATCGTATATTCTCCTCCAAAATTTGGTACAAGAACTGTTTGCTCAGCAACTTTTCCTTTCATTCCTGTATCATAGGTTTTATATGCATCACGTTTTTTTGGCGCAAATTTTTCTAAATTTTTTGGCGTTGTAATTTCAGGTAAATTAATGGTATTAAAGTTTCCTGTTCCAATAATTTCGACATCAAAATTTACACTTTCATTGGTAGCAACTTCTTTTTTATCAACCGAAGCATTCATTTTAAATTGACCAACTGCACCGCTAAAATTCTTTGGTTTTCCTTCTTCTGGAAGCGCTTTTGCATTAATCACAACTGGATTACTACGCACTTCTACAGGCTCTGCACCATATGTTGTTGGCAACACCACATCTACCGAAAACGGATCAATTTCTATCTTTCCTGGTTTTTGAGGAAAAACATAATAACGTGCAATTTCTTCAGAGAAATATTGTTTTCCTCCAACAATTTCTTGTTTGATATTTTCAGGAGAACTTTTAACTATTTTTGGGCTTAATCCATCTAAATTTCCTTGACGAAAGTTTTGTTTACGATTAAGATAAGATAAATCTTTTACGTATAATTTTACTGATAAACCAACTTGTTCATTCACATAAGGATTCGTTTTCGAAACTTTACTTTGCAGGAAGACTGGTTGAGAAGTATTACTTCTAAAATTGTTGTGCGTCAATCCTGTTCCTTTCACTACAACATCGACAGGTTTTGATGTATAGGTTTTTCCATTAATCACAATCTTAGCAGCTCCAATGCGGTATTTACCTTCTTTTTCAGCAACAAAAGCAAGGATAATTCCTTCTTCTATCACTCCTTTTCCATTCACATACGATACATTTTGCGAGCGTTGTTCACCTACAATTTGTAATCCTTTGTGTGGCGGATATTTCATTGGTTGATCAATCGAATAACTATCTGTGTTAGATTCGATAAAAAAGCCCACGCTAAATGCTTCCCCTAAACTGACCTGCGTTTTGTCTGCATCAGATTTAAAAGAAATTTGTTGTGCTAACGCTGTGATAGACGTTAAGGCAAACACTAAAAAGCTATTTAAAACGCTTGTCGTTGTCATTACCAATCCTTAGATGTTGTTGTTCGTTGTTTTTCTGCTTTTTGTTGAATAATTTTTCGTTGGGTTTTGGCTTCCTGATTTTGCAATGCTTTTAGTAAACCGTCTCCCAAATTATTCTTTGCATTATCTTGTTCTTTTCCGTCTCCATTATTTCCTTGTTTGATTTCTGGAGATTGATTATTTCCTTGTCCTTTATTATTTCCATTTTCACCTCCAGCTTTCGGATTTCCTCCTTGATTTTGCTGTTTTTGCTGATCAGATTGTTGTTGTTGAGATTGATTCTGATTCTGCTTTTGGTTATTTTGGTTTTGTTGATTCTGTTTATTCTGCTGCTGTTGTTGTTTTTGCTGATTATTTTGATCTTGTTTGTTCTGATCTTTATTATCCTTATTATTCTGATCCTTTTGCTTCTCACGTTCCTTTTCTAACATCTTTTTTGCCAATGCATAATTGTAACGTGTAGCGTCGTCTTTTGGATCATTTCGTAAGGCTTGTTTGTAATTATCAACAGCATTTTGATAATCTTTTTCCTGCATAAAAGCATTCCCCAAATTGTGATAAGCCAAATGTTTATCATTATTCGTTTTAGATACTTCAGCAGAACGTTTGTAATGTGCTATACTTTCTTTGTAGCGTTTTTGTTGAAATAAAGCATTTCCCAAATTGTAATTTGCTTTGACAGAAGTTGGATCTTCCATGGCAGCTTTCTTGTAGGCAACTTCTGCATTATCAAATTTTCCTTTTTGATAATACTCGTTACCTTCAATAATGTAGCTTTTCGCTTTCGATTGGCTATAACCAAAAACGGATAAAAGCATTATTCCTAAAAATCCTATTTGTTTTAAAAAGTACATCATTTTACCATACAAACTTACTATTTCTTTTTGTTAAAAATCTTATATTCAGATGTTAATAATTCCACAAAAAGTAAACAAACCGCAACCGCTAAAAACCACTGATAAATGTGATTCATATCTCTTGTTGTAGAGTTAGCAATTTCGTTTTTATCTAATCGGGCTTTATACATTGATAATGCGGATAATGCATCTTGTGTATTATCCAAATGAATATAAGTTCCGTTTGTATCTTGTGCCAATTCACGAAGATTTTTATCTTCTAATTTTGTAATAACTGTAGAACCTGTTTCGTCCTTTTTATAGTCTTCGGCGTAGCCATTGTAGTACATCGGAATTGGAGCTCCTTTGTCTGTTCCAACACCAACTGATACAATATGAATTCCGTTATCTTTTGCTATTTTAGAAGCTTGATTAACTGTATTTTCGTTGTCTTCTCCATCCGAAATTAACACAATTAATTTACTTGTATTCGCAGAACCTTTGAATGTTTTTGCAGCTTCCTGAATCGCATTTAAGTAATTTGTTCCTTGGCTCGAAATTAACTCAGTATTAACATTTTGCAAATAACTTTCGATTGCAGCATAATCATTTGTCAATGGAGAAATCGTGTAAGCATTCGCTGCAAACGCAACCAAAGAAGCTCTATCTCCGCCTAATTGATGTAATGTTTCTGTGATTAATTTTGTTGCTTTTTCTAATCGAGAAGGAGCAACATCTTGTGCATTCATCGAACTTGATAAATCTAACAAGAAAACCATATCAATTCCTTCGCGTTTTACTTGCACATCTCGTTCACCATAAAGTGGATCCATCAATGCAATTACCATTAAAAATAAAGCTACACAAAATGCAACAATTTTGAAACCATAACGCTTTGAAGATGTGATTGGAAAAACAAATGGAAATAATTCTTTATCTGCAAAGGTTTTCTTTACACGTTCGCGCCACTGAAATACTGTTATCGATAAAAATATAACGACAAACAATAAAATCATCAACCAAATATTATGTAATTCTCCCCACTGCATTAGATTAATTCTTTAAAAACGGTTCTTCGTAAAATGGCTTCTAATACCAAAATGATGAATGCAGGCAATAAAAATCGTGCAAACAATTCGGTATAATTATAATATTTGACTTCGTTAATTTCTGTTTTTTCAAGTTTATCAATTTCGTCATAAATGTTTTTTAGACTTTCATTGTTTGTTGCACGGAAATATAAACCTCCAGTTTTATCTGCAACTTCTTCTAACAGTTTTTCATCAATTTGTACAGGACGCATCTCAAAAACATAATCACCTAACATATCGTAACCAACAGGCATAGGCGCCATTCCGTTTGTTCCAATACCAATTGTATATACTTTTATCCCTTTCTCTGCTGCAATATCAGCGGCTTGTCTCGGTGAAACATACATCAAATCTCCAGAAGGATTTACACTTTCAACACCATCTGTAATCAAAATAACTACTTTAGATTTTGCCTTACTATTTTTAAGATGATTAACAGCTGTTGCTAAACCAACTCCAATTGCTGTTCCATCAGCTAAACTACCTGAATGTAACATTTCGATTTCTTGTGTCAAAACATCACGATCTGTTGTTAATGGAACACGTGTCAAAGCTTCTCCAGAATATTCGACTAAACCAACTCTGTCCGTTTTTCTTCCAAGTGAAAAGTCTTTTGCAACTTCTTTTAACGCTGTTAAACGATCAGGTTTCAAATCACGGGCTAACATACTCAACGACGTATCTACAGTCAATAAAATATCAACTCCTTCGTCCGATTTTACTTTTGTTGTAACATCTACATAACGTGGACGAGCCAAGGCAACAATGCACAAAGCCATCGCGATAATTCGCATCAAAAATAAAAGTGGTTTGTACGTCGCTAACGAACTTTTTGCACCTCCAAATGCTTTGAGCGAAGGTAATTTTAAGGATGCTTTTTTCTGGCTCGTTTTGCGAATTTCTCTGAAAATAAAGAAAGGCAAAGCAAGTAGTAAGAGTAAGATCCAAGGATTTTGAAACTCAAAATTTAGCATTCCTAATTGTTATTAAACTGTTTATATTTTTCTCCCGTCACTTGATCTTTTTTCAAATCTTCGTTCTCCGGAATTTCTAATGGTTTTACACGATCTACAAATTCATCTACCCAATTTCGGTGCGAAGTATTTGTCGGTTCATCAAACTCTTGTTTTGCGAATTTTACCAAATCAGCATCGAACAAAAATTGTTTAAATTTCTGCACATCTTCTGGTAAAACATCTGGTTTTGTCGCAACATATTTTACCAAATCATCCGACAAAATTTCTAATGCCGAAAAGTTATAAATACGTCCTAAATATCGTCTTACAATAAATGATAATTGCGTATAATATTCTTTTTGTTCACCACGTTTCAAATATTTCTTAGCATCCAAGGCTATCAAACTTGCTTTCGCTTCGTCGTATGGTGTTTTGTATGAATCTTTACCAGATAATTTCGATTTTGCGCGAACATATAATACAACCAAAACAATTCCGATAATAAATAAAATCAACGCAATAATGCCGTACAACCAATATTTATTCCAATAATCTCCAATAGAATATTCTTCTTCCATTACAGGTTTTATCGGGAAAATTGCATTTTTCGTTGTATCAACTGCAATATCTTGAATATCAATTTCGAGTTGTTTTGTAGTTAAATCTTTTCCATTTTTCTGAATAATAAATGATGGAATATTAAATCTCCCTGCATCATATCCAGTCAATTCTAAATGTTGAACAATTTCAGATTTTCCATCCGTTTTTACAGTGTCAATTTTTTGACCTAAAACTTCGATGTGATGATTAATTGAATCTGAAATCGTAGGAAAAACAACTTTATCTCCTTCTTTGTAATCAATTTTCAATTCATATTGGATTGGCTCGCCAATTTTGATTGTCGTGCGATCCAATTTTGGCGTAATTTCTTGCGCAAACGAAAATTGAAGGATAAAAAAACTTACTAAAAGCAATAAATTCTTCATTAGGCTTTATGACTTTTAAAGTAGTTTAACAATGGGCGAACATAATCTTCGTCGGTACGAATACTGATTGCGCCTGAATGATTTTTCTTGAAAATAGATTGATAACGTTGATCTAAATCGCGGTAATATTGCGCATACTGTTGACGCAATTTCTTCGATGAAGTGTCTATCAAACGGATTTCGCCTGTTTCGTTATCTTGCACATGAACTAAACCTACGTCTGGAAAAGATTGCTCTTTTTCGTCATAAACTCTAATTCCAGTCACATCATGTTTTTTTGCCACGATTCGCAATGCTTTTTCGTAATCTGAAGAATCAATAAAATCTGAAAGAATAAAAACATTTGATTTTCGGCGAACCAAATTCATAAATGTTTCCAATGTTACTGCCAAATCAGTTTTTTTGCTTTTTGGCTCATACGAAACAATTTCTCTTACCAAACGCAACACATGTTGTTTTCCTTTTTTGGGCGGAATAAATTTCTCCACTTGATCCGAATATAAAATCAAACCAACTTTATCATTATAGGTAATTGCCGAAAAAGCCAATGTGGCGCTCAATTCAGCAATCGTTTCCATTTTAATTTGTTTTCGTGTTCCAAAGTTTTCAGAATTCGAAACATCAACCAATAAAAACATGGTTAATTCTCGTTCTTCTTCAAAAACTTTTACATAAGGTTCGCTATATCGAGCCGTTTTATTCCAGTCTATATTACGAACGTCATCACCGTATTGATAAGGACGAATTTCACTAAAAATCATACCTCTTCCTTTGAATGAACTGTGATATTCCCCCATAAAAAGGTTGCTCGCTTTGCGCTTGCTTTTTAGCTCAATACGTTTTACACGTTTGATGATTTCTTTTGCATCCAAAGTTTAAATGATTTTGAATAATGGTTTAGTTTAAGGAACTGGAACAACATTAAGAATATTGTCGATAATTTCTTCTGGCGTTACATTTTCTGCTTCTGCTTCGTAGCTAATTCCGATACGGTGACGCAACACATCTTTTGCCATTGCACGAACATCATCTGGAATAACATAAGCGCGTTTGCGTAAAAATGCATACACTTTTGAAGCTTGTGCCAAATTGATTGATCCACGAGGCGAAGAACCAAACGAAATCATTGGAACCAATTTTTCTAATCCAACTTTTTCGGGAAAACGAGTCGCGAAAATAATATCCAAAATATATTTTTCAATTTTTTCGTCCATGTAAACTTGTTTCACCATTTCGCGCGCATCCAACAATTCTTGTATAGAGATTACTTTCTCAATTTTTGGAAATGATTGATTAATCGAATTTCTCAAGATCAAACGTTCTGCTTCAAATTCTGGATAAGTAATTACAGTTTTCAACATAAAACGGTCAACTTGCGCTTCTGGTAAAGGATAAGTTCCTTCTTGTTCCACCGGATTTTGAGTTGCCAAAACTAAGAAAGGTTTTTGTAACGGATACGTTTCATCACCAATTGTTACTTGACGCTCTTGCATGGCTTCTAACAAGGCAGATTGCACTTTTGCAGGCGAACGGTTAATCTCATCAGCTAAAACAAAATTCGCAAAGATTGGTCCTTTTTTGATTCTAAAATCGTTTTCTTTTACATTATAAATAAGTGTCCCTACAACATCGGCAGGTAACAAATCTGGTGTAAATTGTATACGAGAAAAAGATCCATCAACAGCATCAGATAGTGTTTTAATCGCTAATGTTTTTGCTAATCCAGGAACACCTTCTAATAAAACGTGTCCATTTCCAAGTAATCCGATTAATAGACTTTCAATCATTTTTTCTTGTCCAATAATCGCTTTATTGATTTCCGATGTCAACCTTGCAATGCTTTCGCTTTTTGCTTCTAGTTGTTGGTTTAGTTGTTGTATATCCAAAATTTCGTTGAAATTAATGTTTATATTATTGATTCAAATTTCCTCTAAAATTAACAAATACAATTGATTTAGAAATTAAAACTTTCATACAATATTGTTAAACTTTGTTAAGACAAAAGTAGTGTACCAAACGTTTTGATTATTATTTTCAGTAAAATTTTTCCAAGACTTACAAACTATTTATAAACAATAAACGTTTCTAAATAATATTTCTTTAAATCATTATACAATAACTATTTAAAGAATATTTATATTTTTACTGAAATTTATTAAAACTATTATGAAAAACTATTTATTATTAATCATTATTGTACTCGGTTCTAACATTTATGCTCAAAAAGAGAAAGTAAAATCTGGTACTGTCGATTTCTTAAAAGGACAATCTAAAATGAAAGTTATTTTTGACTATTCAAATCTAAAAATTAATGCAGATAGCATTACAGAAGCAGAATATGTTCAAAAAAAGATTGTTGATCTAAATGGCAAAAATGCTGGAAATGGAGATATTTGGAATGATAAATGGACTGGTGCAAAAGAGTCTATCTGGGAACCAAAATTTATGGAGTTATTAACTAAATATGGTGCAAAATCTACTGGAATTTCATTCTCTGAAAACGCTACAGATGCTCCTTACACAATGATTGTTAAAGTTGATTGGATTTATCCAGGTTGGGATGCATTTGTAATGAAACAAGCTGCAAAAGTATCTACAACTATTACTATTGTTGATTCTAATAATTTTGAAGATAAAAAATTTGTTGTCAATTATAAAGAAGCTCCAGGAACTCAATTCGGTAATAATTATAGTGATGAATCGAGAATTGGAGAAGGGTTTGCAAAAACTGCTAAAACTTTTTCTAAAATGTTAGAGAAAAAAATAAAATAATCTTTCAAAAAAATACATCAAAATCCATTCTTTATCGAATGGATTTTTTTATTCAATAAATTTGACAATTTTGTTAAAAACTTTAATAAATCCTTTATTTCACCGCTACTTAACACTCGTTTACCTCAATATTTTTGACATCCTTTTTCTGTGTTGCAACTTTGTTTCAAGAAAAATGAAAAGAATATAATTCTAACATTAGTTGTAAACAAAAACATAGATTATGAAAAAAGCATTTTTATTAGCAAGTATGATGATGGTGATGGCAGTTTCTGCTCAACAAAGACCACAAGGAAATAATCAACAACAAAAGGATAAAGTAGAACATACGCAAACAAATTCTGTTGATAGACAGTTGAAAAAATTTGATCAATATAATTTAACAACTTCTCAGAAAAAGAAAGTAAAATCTTTGTTAGAAAGTAATTTATCAACATCAAATTTCAATAAAAAATTAGAGAAAATCTTGAGTAAAAAACAATATGCTCAATATATAAAAGATCAAAAAAATACATCGAACAAACCAAATGTTTCTCAAAAATCTAAATCAACAGATAGTAGAAAAACACATAAATAATAAACACAATAAAATTTAAACAAAATGAAAAAAGTATTTTTATTAGCAAGCATGATGATGGTAATGACATTATCGGCACAAGAAAGACCACAACAAGGTGAAAAATCTGGAAACAGAAAAGAGCAAAGAGAACGTCCGACTGTAGATCAACAATTGAAAGAATTTGATCAATACAATTTGAGTTCAGCTCAAAAGAAAAAAGTAAAATCGTTGTTAGAAAGTAGAGATTCTGACATGAAAAAAGAGTTTGCAAACAGAGACAAAAATTCTACTCAAAAAGGAGAAAGAGGTTCTCGACCAGAAAAAGGTACAAACGATTTTGATACTAAATTAGAGAAAATTTTAGACAAAAATCAGTTCAATCAATACAAACAAGATCGTGAAAAACGTATGAAATCTGAAAAATTTAGTATGCACAAAAAACGTGATGCGAAAGGAAATAGACCTTCCTCTAAATGTGCATAAAATCATAAAAAATAGGGTTAACCTACAAATTTTGATGGTTAACCTCTATTAATTTAAATTTTGAAAGAATATTTTAAAATTTGTGTGAGTTTAAAAATTATTATTGAATAGCACAATGTGTTATTTCATTTCATAAGTAAGTTTTTTTAAAGTAGTTTTTAAAATTCATTTTCATTCAATTATCAAGTGAAAAGCGAGCCGATTTAGCTCGCTTTTCTTTTTTTATTCTTCTGGCATTGCTTGCCATTTTTTGTAAAGATTGATGATGAAATAAAAACTTATTAAATATAAAATTGGATTGATGTAAAGAAAAATTTCTGCAAATTCTTGTAACATCAACAATTCTTTATTTGTTTGTCTCAGTTCATAAATACTTATTTTGCTTGTTGAATCATATAACATTTCTGCACGTAAATCTGTGTAAAAACTAAGCATCACAATTCCGATAAAAACATTAGTCGCAACAAACCAATTAAGATTAACACCGGTTAAAATTTTATACTTTTTGGAACGTAAACCAATCAGTGTAATCGCTATAAATACAATGTAAAAAACAAATAAAATAATATAAGGTGTAAATTGTGTATAACCGATACTTGCATTGATAGATATTCCGAAAACACTTCCTAAAATTGCCAAAATTCCTGCGCCAATTAATGAAATTAACCAAACTTTGAACGAACTAAATCTGAACGTTATAATCAAAACAGTAATGATTAAAGCAATTAGTAAATAGTATTGAATAAGTTCTAACCAAGTGGAACTGTATTTAGCAAGCTCAATATTTTCATACACTCTATTTAAACTTGATTGGTTGATGTAATCTTGTTTTTTATAATTTATTTCTTTGTAATTTAAATTTGAATCTATAAAATAATACGGATATTGAGGTAAATAATCAATCCAATTTTTATGTTTGAATTGATAACCAATTTCTTGTTTTTTTAATAAATCGGTATAACTATTCAATAAATTTTCAATTGCTTTTCGATCATTTTTTTGCAACAAAGCAATCCATTGTTCATCGTAAAATTGATGATTTAAAGTAGAATCTTTCGGGTTGTTAAAAGCCAAAACACTATAATTATACAAACTTGCTAAGTTGAAATACGTTTGTGGTTTTTCTGAAGCGTTTACAGGACTTGCATACGAAGCTGAATCTATACCTATTGCAACCGAATCTACAGCTGCTACATCGGGATACGCCGCTTCTTCATAAAGCTGATTTGTAGACGAATTATTCTTTTTTAGAGGTTGATATGTTTGATTAAAATTAATTTTAGAATAACTAAATCTCTCGGGAAAATAATCTCTTAATAAGGTTTCAAACTCAGGATTTCTGAAATACGGCTCCAAAAAAGGATTATACGAATCATGTGGATTTTCTCTTAAATATTCTCTCTCATTTTTTTCATACAATTCTCTTGTTTCTTTCTCCGAAACCAACGAATCAAAAGCTAGAACAGGCAAATTTCTCGAATAATTATCGTAACCAAATTCTGATCGAAGTGTAAAACCTTGTGTTCTGTTGATAATGTCGATATCTTTCAAATACTGTTCTTCACTCATATAATTTGAAACCCGAAATTTAAGACCAGTTTTGAATGAATTTGGCACATAAAACATCAAAAATATAATAAAGAAAACGGCCAGAAATTCTTTGAATAAATAATTTCTTGAGGTTGGATAATTTGATTTGAAACGATTATTTTTAATATAGAAATACAGCCAAATAACGCAAATAATGACACCAATTAACACATAATAAATAATAATTCCTGAGTTGAAAAACACTTCGTAAAGTCCACTTTCTTGCAGTTGAGATTTTTTAGTAAAAAATAGAAATCCGTTGATAAATGCAATCAAGTTGAAAACTAAAATCGTCAACAAAATCCAAATAAATTTTAGATTCCAAATCAGCGGATATTTTGTAATTAAAGTTTGATTTATTTTTTTGAACATAGTTGGTTAGTTTTAATTGACAAAAAAGCGACGACTTGATTTCGAAATATCTCGAATGTATTTTATCTTCAATGATGATTTTCCGATTTCGGACAGAATCATATTCATCGAAATTTCATCATCAAAATATGCGATATACGATCCTCCATTAAATTTTATTTGCTTAATTTCGATGTTAGATAAAGCTGTTAATAACTCTTCTTTTGTGTTTTCCACATCAATTTCAACAATCGTAAAATCACCTTCCAAATCATTTGTATCTCCTTCTATTTTAAGCTTTCCTTGCTCCAAAAAGAGAACTTCTGTCGATACTTTTTCAACTTCGTACAATTGTTGAGAACTCAAAATAACACCAAAAGGATTGCGAATAGATTGTGATAAAAATTTCAAATCTTCGAGAATAATTTGTTGCGCCAAAATATCCAAATTCGCCAAAGGTTCGTCTAATAACAAGACTTTTGGACGACGCAATAACGTTCGCGCCAACTCGAATCGCATTTTGTAACCAGACGACAATTGTCGCCATTGCAAATCCTTGTACGGCCAAAGCCCCAAACGCGCTAACATCACATTAGCCAACAACCAATTTTCTTCGTTGTAAATATCATAACATGTCAAGGTAAACTGTAGATTTTCCATCAACGAGCCATATAAAACCTCAATTCGTTGCGGCACATAAACCAATTTAGTTTTCAGCTCGAAACTAAACGGTTTTGCTTTAGAAAAATGATAATTTATTTCGCCAGAAGTTGGTTTCAATTCACCACAAATCAAACGTAGTAAAGTTGTTTTTCCATTTCCATTTTCTCCAACTAATCCAACAACTTCACGTGATTTCAAATCAAAAGTGATCGGATGAAGTTTAAAATTTCGGCGATGATAAGCTTTTTCAACATTGTTGGTTGATATCAACGTTTCTTCTTTCTGAAAGGGCGGAGGAGAAGCTTGTTTCAACTTTTCCACTAATTGTAAAGCTTGCGTTGTTTTATTTTCGTTCGTAGAATTCTCGTTATAATAAAGATCCGAATAGGAGATAATCTCTTTGTAAAAAGATATCTCACCCAAATCCAACACACAATCAATTAATCGGCGATAGCCCAAATCAAGATCATTCTGCTGCAAATGATTTTCTACTTCGTTTAGTCGTTGGTTAAATTCATTCATAGATTGATTATTAAATCATTACGAATATAACAATCCTTTTCTACAAATAAAATGGCTAATTGTAGGGAGATTTCAGTTTCAACAATTTTTGATAAACTATCTTAATTACTTTTTAATTTACTATTTGTCAAATATTTATAATTAACAATTTTAAATTTATTAAATCGATTTAGTTCTAAAATCATCATTATTCACAAGTTTTAATAAAGTCTATTCATAACTTTTTAATTCATTTATATTGAATAGTTTACTATTAACAATTTAAGTAATTAATCAAGCTATAAACATTCTTTTTATAACTCAGTTGAAAAGCAGTTAATTTATTAATTAACAAATGATTATAATTAACAATTGTCAAATAGAAATAAACTCAGTTTCTCATAAAGTGTGGTTCTGAAAACGAGTTCCTTTAGATTTGAAAATCTTAAATTGTAGTATAAAAAGAAGAGAAAAGAGTTTGAGTACACTATAACG
>NZ_JACAGF010000023.1:0-30877 GCF_030324345.1 Empedobacter sp. R750
AATAATTCACAGAATTTATGCACTAATTAAAAATCAAAATATTTATAAAAATAACTTGGTTTTGTCATAGAAATCAGGATGACTTTAAAAGTCACAAAAAAAGCCGAGCAAATGCTCGGCTTTCATTTATCTTAAAAAATTGTTGTCTTATTTTAAAATTGCAGCAACTCCTGGTAATTCTTTACCTTCCAACGATTCTAACATTGCGCCACCTCCTGTAGAAACGTAGCTTACTTTGTCATCGTAACCAAATTGTTTTACGAAAGCAACAGAATCTCCTCCACCAACAAGTGAAAAAGCGCCGTTTGCCGTAGCTTCAGCAATTGCATCACCTAAAGCAATAGTTCCTTTTGCAAAATTTGGCATTTCAAAAACACCTAAAGGACCATTCCAAAGAATTGTTTTCGAATTGTTAATTACATCTGCAAAAACTTTTGAAGATTCTACACCAACATCCATTCCCATCCATCCATCAGGAATTTCATCTGAAGGAACTGTTTGTGTATTTGCATCATTACTAAAATTATCAGCGATTACATTGTCAACTGGTAAATAAACTTTTACATTATGTTTTTCACATTCAGCCAAAATTTCTTTCGCTAAATCTAATTTATCATCTTCTACCAACGAATTTCCGATTTTTCCTCCATTTGCTTTCACAAATGTATACGTCATTCCACCACCAATAATCAAGTTATCAATAACTGGTAAAATATTGTTGATAATCGTAATTTTAGAAGACACTTTAGCTCCTCCAAGTACCGCTGTTACAGGTTTTTCTCCGTCCGCTAACACTTTGTTAATAGCTGTTAATTCTTGTTCCATTAACAAACCAAAACATTTATTTTCCGGGAAAAATTCAGCAATAATTGCAGTCGAAGCATGTGCGCGGTGTGCAGTTCCGAACGCGTCATTCACATAAATATCTCCAAATTGAGCCAATTCTTTTGCAAAGTCTTTATCTCCAGCTTCTTCCTCATTATGGAAACGAACATTCTCCAATAATAAAACTTGGTCTGATTTTTGATTACTTACTTTTTGTTTCGCATCATCGCCAATAACATCATTTGCAACGATCACATCAACGCCAAGAATTTCTGAAACTTTTGATGCAATATGTTTTAATGAATATTTATCATTGAATTCGCCTTTAGGACGTCCCAAATGACTCATTAATACAACAGCACCACCATCTTTCAATATTTTGTCGATCGTTGGTTTTGCAGCTCTAATACGTGTATCATCTGTCACATTTAAGTTTTCGTCTTGCGGAACATTGAAGTCAACACGAATCAATGCTTTCTTGTTTTCGAAATTGTAGTCGTTGATTGTTTTCATATTTTGATTTGAAATTTTGAACTACACAAAAGTAATCAAACTTTCATTTTGAGACTTAAAATCATTCAATACAATTTTCAACTATTAACAATTCATAATAATATATATAGTTTAATTAATTTTTAAATTTTAAAAAAAGAAAAATATGTTACTATTATTAGCACTGTTAATATGTGGATAACTAAAGTGAGATAAATTTTATTTAATAGCAATTAACAAGCTATTATTTGTAATTTTGTTTTGTAATGAAAGAGTTAGATATTCTATCAACAATTTATCATTTTGGTTGATAAACAACTTTTGTTAAAAAGAAGTTTTGTGAAAACTATTCATAACGGTGTGTAAATCTTTTATGCCAAAATGAAAACTTTTACTTGACTTGTATTGATTTATTTCTAATTGATTTTTTGAATCAGATTTCCAAATTTTTCTCTCGAAAAGTTATTAGTTTTATTCAATCATCTTTTAACAAGTTGTTACTTTTACTTAACATTTGATTTACAATTATTTAAACAAAAACAACAAAAACACCTGTTAATTAAATGAAAATTGCAATCGGAGCGGACCATGCTGGGTTCGATTATAAGGAGAAATTAGTACCCTTTTTAACAAGTCAAGGGTTTGAGGTTGAGGATTTTGGTACGTTCTCAACAGCGAGTGTTGATTACCCTGATTTTGCGCACCCAACGGCACAAGCTGTAGAAGATGGAAAAGCAGATTTCGGAATTTTGATTTGTGGTAGTGCGCAAGGCGTTACAATGACTGCAAATAAACACCAAGGAATTCGTGCTGCATTATGTTGGATGACGGATATTGCCAAGTTAGCTCGTCAACACAATAATGCAAATGTGTTAACTTTACCTGCACGCTTTATTGCGTATGAATATGCAGAAGAAATTGTGAATACATTTTTAGCAACTGAATTTGAAGGTGGTCGTCACCAAGGACGCGTAGATAAAATTGCTTGTTCATACAACGGATAATTTTCTACATCTATTATAAGATACAAAATCGGTCAATTCGTAAGAGTTGACCGATTTTTATTTTAAAAATTAAATTTAAAACTATTATAAAGTTTAAATAGTTAAGTATAAATAATATTTTATATTTAAAATTAAATATTTTTAAACCAATTTAAGTCAATAGTAAATTTATTGATTGTAGCTGTTCTACTTTTACATCAGTTAAAAAAACAAATCATTTAAAGATTAAAAGATGAGCAGAGCATTATTACGTAGAGAACAAGCAATCTCTTTTGTAAAAGAAGAATTTTCGAAAGGATTACAAAAAGAATTAAACATTATTCCAGTTTCTGGACCATTGGTAGTTTTGGATGGAACAGGTATTAATGATGATTTGAATAGTATCGAAAGACCTGTAAAGTTCCCTATAAAATCTTTGAATGATAAAAATGCGGTAGTTGTGCATTCTTTGGCAAAATGGAAACGTATCCGTTTGAAAGAATTAGAAATTGAGCCAGGCGAAGGAATTATAACAGATATGCGCGCTTTGCGTCCAGACGAAGATTATTCGCCAATTCATTCTATTTATGTGGATCAGTGGGATTGGGAAAAAGTAATTGTGCCTCAAGATCGCCAATTGGATTATCTTTTTTCGACAGTAAAATCGATTTATGAAGTTATTAAACAAACGGAGCAAAATGTAGAAGCAAAATATCCGCAATTGAAAGCTGTTTTACCAGAACAAATTACATTTATTTCGTCTGAAGATTTATTACAAAAGTATCCAACATTTACGCCGAAACAACGTGAAAATGCAATTTGTAAAGAATTTGGAGCTGTTTTTATTTACGGAATTGGAGGAGAATTGAGTAATGGAGAATTGCATGATGCACGCGCTGCTGATTACGATGATTGGAGTACAGAAAACAGTGCTGGTTTTAGAGGTTTGAATGGAGATATTTTAGTTTGGAACCCTGTTTTAGAATCTGCTTTCGAGTTATCTTCGATGGGAATTCGTGTAGATAAAGAAGCTTTGACGAAACAATTAGAAATTAGAGATTCTTCGGATCGCAAGAACTTATTATTTCACTCAATGTTGTTAGATGATAAGTTAACAGAATCTATTGGAGGTGGAATTGGACAATCGCGTATGTGTATGTTTATGTTGAAATCTCGACACATTGGTGAAGTGCAAGCGAGTATTTGGGACGGAAAAGTAAAAGAGAAATTAAAAGAAGAAAGCATCGAATTATTATAAATGAAAAAGCAGTTTCAAAATTTTGAAACTGCTTTTTTTGTATTTTATATAGAAATTAACAATGTTTATAACTGTTGATAAAGGTTGTTAATTTGTTTTAATTCAGGTATTTAATCTATTTTATAATTGTTGATTAAGAAATGCGTTCGTTTTTCTTTGCAATAAAACTATCATAGAATTTTTTGAAACCATGATGATTGATTAAATAGAAATATTTAGGTAATAATCGATTCAATTCGTATTGAATTTGTCTTGGAAATTTAGACTTTCTTAAACTACGATCAATCTGAATTTGCGTTTCTACTGGAGCTGGTTTAACAAGCGATGGAAGAAGGTTATAAATTCTCAAACCAAATTCCCAGGCATGCTGTAAATCACAATCAATAGGACGTTGAATTGTAGGAAGTGGAGTTTTAATTTTATTCAGAAATTTTTCTGCTGCTTTTCTTGTCCAAATTGCTGCAATTGTTGTGATTGGAATACTCGTTCCACAAGCTGCAATTATATATTTTTGGTCAACATCAGCTATTTTGATATGCTTTCGTTTTCCATTAAACAACTTCAAAACATCCCAATGATCTTTTACTTTTAAATCATTATATTGATTCATTGCTTTTTCTACAGCAGATTTAAAATCATTAACCAAAATAGCATCATCTTCTATAATTAAAGCAAAATCATTTTCAGAAGCCAAAAAAGTTTCTAGCGTTTTCACATGACTCAAATAACAACCAATTTCTCCAGGAACTAAATCGCGGTCATATTTATTTTTTACTTTATAGGTTGACGAATCCAAAGTTTTGGCATCTACAGCAGAAATTCTTTCGTAAGTAATCTCACATTTTTCGAATTCTTTTTGCATCAATTCAAGCCGATCCGTAGCTCGATCAAGGTTAATCAAGTAGGTTTGGTATAATGGTTTAGTTTTCATTCAATTAATTATCAATGCAAAAATAGTTTTTTTGGCTCAATTTTCGCAATAAATCAAAACGTTACAAGTAATCTTATCCTTTCCATAACATAGAATTGGCTGTAAATTGTTATTTTAGAAAAAGGATATATTACCTTTGCAGTGGTTATGTTGTTTATTAACATCTTATTAATAGTTATTAAAAATAATTTGATAATCAAATAATTAAGATGTTTATTTATTAACTATTTTAAAATAAATCTCTAAAAAACAAGAAGAGATTTGACAGAAAACAAATTATGCCAAGAAGAAATTTTAAAAATACAAAGGCGAAAAAAGACAAAAACATAACAAAGTTTACGAAGTCTATCATCGAAGTTTTATTTCAAAATCCGAATAAACCTTTAAATTATAAACAAATTGCAGCAGCTTTAAACCTAACAAATCGAATTGATACAGAATTATTGATTAAGAATTTGAATGTTTTATTAGCTGACAAGAAGATTTCTGAAGTAGAAAGAGGAAAATACAAAATCAATGCAACCAATGATTATATGGTTGGGATTGCGGATTTGACTTCTTCAGGGAGTGCTTATATTATGATTGATGGTCTTGAACAAGATGTCTTTGTACAAAAAGGAAAAACGAGAAATGCCTTAATGGGCGATACGGTTCGCGTATATGTTTATCCAAAAAAACATGCCAATCAATCGAGAGCAGAAGGAGAAATTGTAGAAATTATCGAGCGCAATAAAACTGAATTTACTGGTATTTTCGAGCTAGGAAAGAACGGAAATTTTGGTTTTGTAACGATGCAAAATGGTAATCATGATTTCTTTATTCCGAAAGAGAAAATTAAAAATGCTCAACCAGGAGAAAAAGTTGTGGTTCGATTAACAAATTGGCCAGAAGGATCTAATTCACCATTTGGCGAAATCACGCAAGTTTTGGGTAGTCCAGATGATACGGATGTAGAAATTCATGCGATTTTGTTAGAATACGATTTGCCAGCTCAATTTCCTGAGGAAGTAGAAGAGGAAGCAAATCAGTTGGATACTTCGATAGATGAAGCCGAAGCAGCTCGCCGTAGAGATATGCGAAATGTAACGACATTTACAATCGACCCGAAAGATGCAAAAGATTTTGATGATGCTTTATCTATTCGAAAATTAGAGAACGGAAATTGGGAAATCGGTGTTCACATTGCTGATGTTACGCATTATGTTCGTCCAGGTTCGTTAATCGAGCAAGAAGCATACAAACGTGCAACTTCCGTTTATTTGGTGGATAGAGTAGTGCCAATGTTACCTGAAGTTTTGTCGAATGTTGCATGTTCTTTGCGTCCAAACGAAGATAAATATACGTTTTCGGGTGTATTCGAAATGGATGATAATGCAAAGATTGTAAAAACATGGTTTGGTAGAACTGTAACGCATTCAGACAGACGTTTTACATACGAGGAAGCGCAAGAAATTATCGAAGGAAAAGATGGAGATTTTAAAGATGAAATCTTGACTTTGGATCGCTTAGCGAAAACAATGCGTGGAAAACGTATGAAATATGGAGCGGTTAATTTTGATAAAGTTGAAGTAAAATTCGATTTAGATCAAGCGCATAATCCGCAAGGAATTTTCTTTAAAATTTCGAAAGATTCGAATAAATTGATTGAAGAATTCATGTTATTATGTAACAAAAAAGTTTCTGAATTCATCAGTTTAGATAAACACGGAAAAGAAAATGCGAACACTTACATTTATCGTGTTCACGATGATCCGAATCCAGATAAATTATTAGACTTAAAGAATTTTATTCGTCAATTTGGTTACGAATTAGAGATTGGAGACCGTAAAACAACTATTAATTCGATGAACAAATTGTTAGCAGAAGTGAAAGGAAAACCAGAAGAGAATATGGTGGAAACTTTGGCTATGCGAACAATGGCGAAAGCAAAATATACAACAGAAAATATTGGACATTACGGTTTGGCGTTCGATTATTACACGCATTTTACATCGCCAATTCGTCGTTATCCAGATATGATGGCGCACCGTTTGTTGCAAGATTATTTAGACGGTAAAAAATCTCCTGCAGCGGCTGTTTACGAAGACAAAGCAAAACACTGTTCATCTCGCGAAAAAATTGCCGCAGAAGCAGAACGTGAGTCAATCAAATACATGCAAGTAAAATACATGGAGCAATTTGTTGGCGAAACGTTTGATGCGTTTATTACAGGCGTACAAGATTATGGAATCTTTGTTGAAATTCCAGAAACGCGTTGCGAAGGTTTGATTCGTTCTCGTGCTATGAAAGGTGATCATTTTGTTTTTGACGAAAAAAATCATGCATTAGTTGGAAAAAGAACTGGCGTGAAGTATCAGCTAGGAAGTCCGGTTAGAATCAAAGTTTTAAATGCAGATTTAATCAAGAAGCAATTAGATTTTGAATTAGTTGATGCTTAATTTTCATATTTTAGACTTATCTTGCAGACCTTAATTATGTTATGGAAATAATATTTTCGGCCATACTAATAGGTTTTTTGTTAAGTACAATTCTTATTGGACCTGTATTTTTCTTACTTATTGAAACCAGTTTGCGTAGAAGTTGGAAAACCGCTGTAGTCCTAGATTTGGGAGTTATTGCAGCTGATATTTTGTGTATTGCAGCAGCCTATTACGGAAGTAAAGATTTTACAGATTATGTGACCAATCATCCAAAGTTTTACCGCATTTATATCATTGCAGGTTTCTTTGTATTGATTTACGGAATTTTCATGTATTTCTCTAAACCAAAGCTACATATAGAAGGCGAAGCGGGATTTGTAAGCAACAATTATTTGAGAACATTTATCAATGGATTCATCATGAATTTGTTGAATATCGGAGTCATTGTTTTTTGGTTTGTAATTGTCTCTTCAATTATGATCCAATATCCAAATCCAAGCAATTTTATGCTTTACATGGGAGTTGTTTTGACCACCTATTTTGTAATCGATTTGGGAAAAATATTTTTGGCAGGAAAACTTCAAAAACGTTTTACCGATCAAAAAGTATTTATGGTACGAAAAGGGGTCGGAATTTGTCTTTTAATCTTTGGATTAATCATTATCCTAAAAGGCTTCGGATTCTTTAAAGAAATCGATCAAAAGATAGAGCATCAGCTCATTAACCAAGAACAAACAAGTTAGAAATATAAACTCCCTTCAAATTTATTTGAGGGGAGTTTTTTTATTCATATGGTTGAATTAATACTTCTGATGGAATATTAAGTTTCTCGGTTAATTTTCGAATCATACTAAGCGATAATTTTCTTTTCTTATTCAATATTTCGCTTGCTCTACTCTTTAAACCGATTATTTCTGCTAAGTCATTTTGTGAATAACCTAATTGTTCTATTCTAAATTGTACTGCTTCTATTGGATCAGGAAATTCTATAGGAAAATGTTCTTCTTCATATTTTTCAATTAGAATACTTAGAATTTCTAATTCATCACCTTCTTCAGTATTTGGTTCAGCATCAAAAATCATTTCTAAACGTTCTAATGCCAAATCATAATCTTGTTCTGTTTTTATAGGTTTAATATGCATAATTTTAAATTTGATTTGCGTTAATTTTATCGTATTCAGCATGAGTTCCAATAAATCGAATCCACACCATTTGATAAGGAAAATTAATTTTTACAATCAATCGATAATTGTTCCCTTTGATATTAAAACAAACACGATTATTCTCTAATATACTTGCATTGGGATATTCTAATTTTAATTCGTTTAGATTATTCCATTTAGCTTTTTCAACTTCTTGATACCACGCTTTCAATTGCTGTTCACAATCTGAATGTTTAGCCCAAAATTCTCGGAGTATTTTTCTTGCTATAACTCTCAATTAGATTTGTTTATACAAAATTAAATAAAAAATTCCCAAAACGGGAACTTTTGTTTGAATTAATTTTTGAAATTATTTACTTCAATAACGATTTCCCAGAATCCTTATAATTCCAAGTTTTTACTTTCATCAAATCAGCAATGGTAGAGGCAATTTGATTGATAGACGTTTGATTTTGTTTGAAGTTTTTAGGATTAATTCCGTTTCCAATCATCAAAATAAATCCTTCGTCAGAGCCTTTTACTTCATCATTGTGATCCGTCCACTCGTTTCCATTTCCACGTCCATGATCTGTCGTTACAATTATCGTTGTTTGATCTTTGTAAAATGGATCGCTTTGCACATAATTCCATAATTCCTCAATCATTCTGTCATTGCGATTTATTGAAGTAATATATTGATCGTAATCTTCATCATGTCCGTAATCATCAGCTTCTCCATAACCTATAAAAAGCAATTTTGGCTTCTGATTTTTCATCGCTTCTAACGCAAATTCGTGCGTAAAAATATCAAATCTCGTTCCCCACCATTGTTTTGGCGTTTCTAACTGAAAACGTTCTATTAGTAATTCTCGTTCAGATTTATTTTGATTAAAACTATTTTGATATCCAGCATTTACCAACAATTTCGAAAGTTCTTGATTGAAAATATTTGTATACATTCTCCAGCTTCCAAAAGCCATTACTTTATTGTTTAAATTTTTTTGCTGATTTGCAATTTCAAAAACTGAAACATTAGGATTCGGAATATCTTTGTTATTTTTAATTCGCTCATCATCAGCTTTTCCTGTAATTATTTCGTTGTATCCAGGATAAGACCATAATCTTTTGTTGGTAAGATTTACAAAATTTTGCTCGTCACGATTTCCCAAAATAACTCCTTTTTCTTTGATCGTTTTCCATGTAAATGGCATTAATAATTCGCGGCGTTTTATAGAATCTTCTGTCCAATATTTTTCATTAGTTTGAACAATAAGTGAGTTGTATTTTTTATTATTTAAAATTGATTTTTCAACTCCACGGAAAACTTCTTTCCAACGAACACCATCCAACGTAACCAAAATAACTTTCGGTTCTTGTGCAAATAAAAAATTTGAGCATAAGGCAAGAATAAGAAATGTATACTTCATGTGATTTTAATTTCTTATAAAAATAGGAAAAGCATCGTTATGATGCTTTTAAAAGTATTATTTTTCGAGTTTATTGACGATTTGTTGATAAACATCCTCGGCACTCAAATTTTGAAAATAATCATAGTTTTTAAACTTTTTTGGATCTTTCCCAAAGATAGAAGTTGGACGAATTTTCATCGATTCGTCTTGTATCACATCATCCATAGATTGTCCATAACCTAAAAATCCAGCAAATGGATGAGTTGCACCCCAAATAGAAATTGTGCGTGTTCCCATCAACGAGGCTAAATGCATATTTGCGCTATCCATCGAAATCATTACTTCTAATTTGGCAATAGCTTGTAATTCTTCTTCAAAAGAGATTGTTCCAGCTAAAGATTTGATGTTTGGATTGAAATTTTCCCATGTTTTTAATTCATCAATTTCAGCTTTTCCACCGCCAAATAAATAAATTTTGTACCCATTTTTAGCTAATTTCGTCGCTACGATTTTCATCTTTTCGATTGGATACATTTTACTTGTGAAGGCTGCAAAAGGAGCAATTCCAATTGATTTTGGTTCCTTAATCGATTTTGGTTCGATTTTATGCTTTAAATTGACGTTAAAACCAAGTTGACGTAAAACATCAGCATAGCGTTCAGTTGTTAATTTTAATTGCTTAAAAACGCGATTTTCTTGATTGACTAAAGCTCTTTTCTCTGTACGACCTTTGTCTAAAGTGGCCGTTTTTGTTCCTTTAAGTTCGAATAAAGTTGTAATTACTTTTGATCGGATTACATTATGAAAATCAGCTACATAATCAAAATTATATTGTTTTAATTCTTTGTATAATTTGAACAAACTAAAAAAGCTTTTGTAGTCTTTGTTCAAATCAACCGAAATGAATTTAATTTGAGGAAATTGCTTGAAAATATTTCCCATAAAAGGGCGGGAAGCAACATAGACTTCGATATTAGGATTTTGCTCAATAAACTCTTGTAAAACAGGAGCAATCATTGTGACATCACCTAACGCAGAGAAACGTAAAACCAATAATTTTTTATGATTCGCTTTCTTCATTATGTCTATTGTTAATTTCTTTTGCAACCATTTTCATTTGTTTTTCGAATTCTAATTTTGAGGCTTCAAAATATTGATCTGAATTTTCGGCATGTTTCGCAATTTTACGTAACGATTTTCGGTCACTTTTTATAAAAATTTCTCCAACTTTTGATGCTTCTTCATACGAAAAACCATATTTCATCAAGATTTGTCTTCCTACGTAAACTGACGAGAAAAAGTTTTCGCGATACACTTCGTTTAAACCATCTTTCAGATAATTATATGCATAACTACGATTCTTTGCACGAACAATAATTTCGAGATTCGGAAAGTTTTTACGAACAATATACACCAATTTTTGATTGATTTCTGGCGGATCCAAAGCTGCTACAAAATATTTTGCATGCTCCGCACCAGCCGATTTTAGTAAGTTCACATTTGTTGCATCGCCATAAAAAACATTGAAACCTTGCTTGCGCATTTTCTCTACACGCTCGCTATCGTTATCCAAAACAATCGATTTGATACCAGTGCTTTTCAACACACGACTAATTGTATTTCCAAAATCACCGAAACCAGCAATAATAATTTCACCTTCAGCTGAATGTGGAGTGATTTTATCGTTTTCAATAATAGGTTTAACTCTCGTTTTAACTCCAAAATATTTTAGAATTAATTTTTCATTTAAGACTAAAAGTAATGGCGTAATCACCATTGTTATCGCTGTTGTTGCTAACATCAAATCGTACCATTCTTTGTTTAGAATATCTAAATTTCGAGTCAATGATAAGATAACAAAAGCAAATTCTCCGACTTGTGATAAAAGTAAAATAAACAACCATTTTTGATCAAAATCGAATTTATGTTTGATTCCGATTAACCATAAAACCAATGATTTTATCAACATTATTCCAAATGTTAATCCAAGAATCATAAAAGGTTTATCTGCAATTAATTTGAAGTTAATCGTCGATCCAACCGCAATAAAAAAGATTCCTAATAATAATGATTTGAACGGCTCTATATCACTTTCTAATTGATGTTTATATTCATTATTCGCTAAAACAACACCTGCGATAAATGCTCCCAAAGCAGGAGAAATTCCAACTTTTTGCATTAAAATTGAAACTCCAATCACTAAAAGTAGGGCAGAAGCGGTGTAAATTTCTCGAACTTGTAATTGTCCAACATATTTGAAATAAGGTGTAATGATATATCTTCCAATCACATAAATAAACGTAATGGCACCAACAATAACCAAGGTTTTCATGAACGCTGGTCCACCAACTAACAAACTTTTAGAATCATCTCCAATGGACTGAATCAAAGAATCTCCAACTAAAAGTGGAATAATTGCTAAGATCGGAATTACCATAATATCTTGATACAACAAGACTGAAAAAGTCGATTTACCTATGCTTGTTTTGGTCAATCCTTTTTCGCTAAGTGTTTGCATAATAATGGCTGTTGAAGACATGGTTATTGCAAAAGCTATAGAAACAGCCAAAGAAAAATCCATTTTCAAGGCAAACATTCCGACTAAAGTTGCAATAATTATCGTCCCCAAAACTTGCATTCCACCAAGGTTGATGATTTTATTTTTCATCTTCCAGAATTCCTTTGGATCAAGTTCTAATCCGACCAAAAAAAGCATCATTACTACACCAAATTCTGTGGCGTGCATAATGTCTGTTCCGTCATTGCCAACAAATTTCAGCACATAAGGTCCAATTAAAACTCCAGCGATTAAGTAACCCAAAACCGAACCCATTCCTAATTTTTTGGAAATAGGAACGCAGATTACAGCGGAAAAAAGAAAAATAAATGCTTGGCCTAAAAAGTCGTTCATTATTTTATAAGGTTGATTAGATGATGCGTCTAACTATTATTTTGTTTTGATTGAAATGCAATTGCATAAAATTTGAATTGTTTTATCATCGCCAATAATCCGTTTGCACGTGTTGGAGATAAAAATTCTGATAAACCAATTTCGTTGATAAAATCTGTATCCGATTCTAAAATATCTTTTGGCGTTTGATGATTGTACATTCTCACCAATAATGCCGCAATTCCTTTTGGTAAAATAGCATTAGAATCAGCTTTAAATTCGATTGTATCACCGTCCAATTCTGCATCTAACCAAACAGAAGATTGACAACCTTTGATGATTTTATCATCTGTTTTTGCTTCCTCTGGCAAAGTATTTAAGCTTTTTCCTAACTCGATCAAATATTCGTAGCGTTGTTCCCAATCTTCAAAAAATGAGAATTCGTCTACTATTTCGTTTTGAATTTCTTTAATTTTCATACTACAAAGTTAGAAAGTTTTTGATAGTTTTTCCTCAAAAAAAGACGTTAAATAGCTTGATTCTTTTAGATTTCTTATTTTTGTGTTTTGATAAATTTCAATTCCCAAAAAATGAAGTACACTTTCATTGTTAATCCAAATTCTGGAAACGCAAAACACGATATTTCGCTCGATTTTTTACAATCAAAATTTGATTCTTCAGACGAAATCGTTTTGAAAGAAACTGCTTATCAATTTCATGCAAAAGAATTGGTGAAGGAGGCGATTGCAGAAAATTCGGATGTGATTGTAGCATGTGGTGGTGATGGGACAATCAATGAAGTGGCGAGTGCTTTGGTGAAAAAAAATATTCCGTTGGGAATAATTCCTGCTGGATCTGGAAATGGTTTGGCAACAAATCTTAATATTCCGAAAGATGCTAACAAAGCGATTGAAATTATCAAATCAAATGCTATTCACAAAATTGATGTTGGTAGAGTAGAGGACAAGTATTTTTTTAGCAATTTAGGTTTTGGGATTGATGCAGAAGTCATCAAAACGTATGAAGAGAATCAAAAGCGTACGATTACTGGATATGTTGATGCTTCTGTGAAAACCTTGTTGAATTATCAATCTAAATTGTTTCGTCTTTATATAGATGATGTAATTATCGAGAAGAGTTTTTATTATCTTTTCTGTTCTAATTCTAACATTGCTGGTTATGGGATCTCTTTTACACCCAAAGCTGATTTGTCTGATGGTGAATTGGATTTATTGATGATAGAAGATTTAGATGTTTTCGAGCAGTTTTATTTTTCGGTATTGGTTTTAGCCAAAAAGATTGATTTTTTGAACAAAGCAAAGTATCGAAAAGTTAAGAAATTTAAGATTGAAAGTTTAGATCATAATCCGATTACGTATCAGCTTGATGGAGAGATTCATAAAACCGATTCACTTCAAGTAAAAGTTAATGTATTACCAAATGCTTTAAAAATCATTTTTTAAACCTTAATTATCTATTTAATTAACAATATAAATTGTACATTTTCAATCAATTAAAATGTTATTAACGTAGTTATAAACGATTTGTTTGTAACCAATTTCATCATCAATTTATTTATTAATCTTCGCATTCGTTGTAACTTTGATTAAAATTTTTGCAATGAATACGCCTTATAAAATTTTAGCAATCGATTCTAATCATGAATGTCTGAATAATGGACTTCGCGAAGCGGGTTTTATTGTTGATGAAGATTATACTTCGCCCAAAGAAATCATCGAACAAAAGATCAATGAATATGATGGAATGATTGTAAGGAGTAGATTTCCAATTGATAAAGATTTTTTGGCAAAAGCAACGAATTTAAAGTTTATTGGTAGAGTAGGGGCAGGCTTGGAGAATATTGACGAAGAGTTTGCAGCAGAAAATAACATTGTTTTATTTAATTCACCCGAAGGAAACCGTGATTCTGTTGGTGAACATGCGATTGGTATGTTGTTGATGTTGATGCATCATTTGCGTAGAGCTGATAACGAAGTTCGTAATGGAATTTGGAAACGCGAAGAAAATCGTGGAGATGAATTGAAAGGAAAAACGGTTGGAATTATTGGTTACGGAAACATGGGAAATGCTTTTGCGAGACGCTTACAAGGCTTTGAAGTCAATGTGATTTGCTATGATATTTTGCCAAACAAAGGAAATGAATTTGCGAAACAAGTTTCGTTAGAAGAATTTTTTGAGCAAGCTGATGTTGTAAGTTTACATACGCCACAAACGCCGGAAACGATGCAAATGATTAATGCAGAATTTATTTCTAACTTCAAAAAACCATTTTATTTTGTGAATACAGCTCGTGGAAAATCTGTTGTAACAAAAGATTTGGTCGAAGCAATGAAAACAGGAAAAATTTTAGGCGCTGCTTTAGATGTTTTAGAATTTGAAAAATCGAGTTTCGAGAAATTAGTTGCATCTGAATTACCAGAAGAATTTCAGTATTTAATTCAAGCAGATAATGTTGTTTTAGCACCACATATTGCTGGTTGGACACATCAAAGTAAAGTGAAATTAGCAGAATTTATCCGTGATAAAATAATAGATTGGAAGGATAATCAATAATAACTAAAGCTTAGAATTATCTAAGCTTTTTTTGCTCCATAAATTCCAGAAGCGCATCCAAAAAAGTATTCTTTGTATTGAACATTTAAATTATTTTTCTTAAAAATCGCTTCTACTTTTTTACATGATTCAAATTTTTTGGTGTACAACCATAACATTTTATAATCATCTGGATTTCCCAAAAATAGTTTGCCAAGAATAGGAATTATTTTACCTAAGTAAAAAGAATATAAGAAATAGAGTATACTATTTTGAGGTTTTGATATTTCTATAAATGTAAATTGTCCTTCTTTTTTTAACATTCGATAAACTTGTTTCGCTAATAAATCAATTTGAGATTCATTGAAAGTTTTCAAACCAAAAGCACACGTGATAATATCAAATTCTTCTGATTTTAATTCATTTTTTAAAATATCATCTTGAAAGATTTCTATCTTATTTTGGAAAATTATTTTACCTTTTTTTCTTGATTTCTCAACCATTTCTTCTGAAAAATCTAAGGCATAAAATTCTGCGTTTGGAAATCTATTTTTTAAATAAGACCAATTTTCGCCTAATCCTGATAGTAAATCAATTACTTTAATTTTCGATTCTTTTTTATTTAATGCTTTGATAAATTGTTTTCTCCAAATAATTGAAAAACCAAAAGAAGTTATATAGTTCATTCTTTCGTATGAATTTGACATTTTATTAAAGAGTTTTTTTACAAAGGTTGGATCGTAAATATCATTCATATCGATTAGTTTTAACTAAAAAGGTTCCGAAATTTCGGAACCTTTTTTCATTTTGTAAGTTTTTTGTAAACTTTATACAAAATAACTGCTACTATAATAACAAGAACGATTTGGAGTAGAATCCAAAGTATAACATTAAATGTCGATTCGCCTGAAATTGATAGCATATATATGTCTCATGTGTTAACTGAATGCTAAAATATAAATTATTTTTAACATTTTATTAATAATTTAAAAAAAGTTTTATTCTTCATCTTGGTGTGTTAATTGATAACTTATCACATATCAATAGATAAGTTTTTTTTGCACCATAAATTTGTATAAAAATAAATTACTATGAATTACCAAATATTTAAATCAGAATCAAGAGGAGGAGGAAATCACGGATGGTTAAACTCTAAACATTCTTATAGTTTTGCGAATTATTACGATCCAGCACGTATTCATTTTGGTGCTTTGCGCGTTGTAAATGATGATATAATTACTGGAGGAATGGGATTTGGAAAACATCCTCATGATAATATGGAAATTATTACAATTCCTACAAAAGGAGGAATTTCGCACGAAGATTCAATGGGAACAGGTTCTGTAATTGAGTCTGGAGATGTACAAGTAATGAGTGCAGGTACAGGAGTTTTTCATAGCGAAATGAATGCTTATGAAAATCAAGAAGGACACTTTTTTCAGATTTGGATTATTCCAAATAAAATGAATGTTGAGCCTCGTTATCAACAAATTTCTGTTCGTGATGTAGCAAAAGAGAATGAATTATACCAAGTTCTTTCTCCAAATGCAGATGATCAAGGAGTTTGGATTCATCAAGATGCGTGGATTTTCTTAGGAAATTATACAGAAGATAAACAAGAAACATACAAAGTACAAAAAGAAGGAAATGGTGTTTTCTTTATGGTTGTGGAAGGAGAAGTTGAATTTGACGGAAACAAATTAGGACGTAGAGATGTCATCGAAATCAAGGATACTAACGAGTTCTCGTTTAATGTAGCCAAAGATTCTCGCTTGATGTTAATCGAAGTTCCTATGGATATTTAGAAATTTTTTCAAGTTTTAGTTGTTTTATATATAGAGCAGATTTCAGAAATGGAGTCTGCTTTTTTTGTTAAAAAAAATAGCATTTTCAATACAAGTATTTAGTATATTTACTGCTTATATAACTTTAACTCAAAACGTACTTAATCTAAACTATATGAAACGTTTATTCATCATTGCTTCTTTCGCTTTAATGATTATCAGTTGTAAAAATGATAACATTGAAATTGATTCTACATCTGTACAAACTTTTAGTGAAACAGTAGACAAAATTTCGAAGGCTTTGCCTGTTATGCAACAAGATAAATTTAAGGAAGCTCTGCAAATTATTTTCGAGTATAACACAAGTCAATCAATGGATAATGAAGCGCGTTGGGGAATTGTGCGTACGTTGTTGGATGGAAAAACGGTAGATGAAGTTTTTGATATTGCAGAAAAAGTTGCGTTACAAAATAAATTTACATGGAATAGAAATCAAGTTCCTTTGGTGAATGGAATTCCAAAACCAGGTGCAACCGAAACTGTAGAAACTCCTGCTGAACCAACTTCTAATGTGCAACGTTTTGATTTTAGTTTAAAACAAGATGATACAGGAATCTCAATTTCGCCATTCTTTTATAATGCGCAAGGTGAGGAAATTCAATTGGATCAAGCTGTAACGGCAACGATAGAAGTGTTTAATTCAGGTAATATTGTGTATACATTTCGTTCTACAATCGATCCAAATTCGATGGATGATTTGTACAGAAAGAATGCCATTAATATTAAATATTCGTCATTAGATGCTTCTAAAATTAAGAGTGATCGATTAGATATTTTGGTTCGAATTCCGAATTCTGAACGATATTTAACGAATCGTAAAGCGATAAAAGTTCCGTTGAATTTAGTTGGTGCTGCTGAGGTTGTAGATTCTCTTTTGGTTGAAAGTACGCCTGCACATGTAAGTAAAGAAGCTGGAATGGTAAAATCTCTTTCGAATCGTTTTATGACAAATTTATCAAAGAAAAATTATTCTGGTGCTTTTGCGTTGACAAGAAGTGGCGAATGGAATACTTTCCAAAAATTTTCTTCTGATGAATCAATTAAGAATTTAGAGCAAGCAACAATTAATGATGCAAAAGTTTTGGATGCGGATGAAAAAGTAGCTTTGGTAGAAGTGCAAGCGAACTTAAAAGATCAATCATCTAAGACGTATCAAGTGACTTTAGAAAAGATCAATAATAAATGGTTTGTGGTTAATTTTAAATAATTCTCAAACTTATTAAACATAAAAAAAGCGTTCAGATTCTGAACGCTTTTCTTGTTTTATATTGAAATGAATTATTGTCCGTTAGCTTCTTTAGCAGCGTCCGCTTTCATTTTTTCGTTAGCTGTAATAGTAACTTCTACACGTCTATTTTTAGCACGACCTTCAGCAGTACTATTATCTGCAATTGGATCTTCTATACCTTTTCCAGTAGATGTTAGACGAGAAGATGCAATTCCTTTCGAAATTAAATAATCTTTTACAGATTGTGCTCTTTGTTCAGAAAGTGGTTTATTATAAGATTGAGAACCTACATTATCTGTATACCCAATAACTAAAAGATCTGTATCAGGATATTCTTTAAAAACTTCAATTAATTTATCTAAGTTTGCTTTTGCAGTACTTGTTAATGAAGATTTATTGTAATCAAAAGTAACTTTAGAGTTTTCATCTAAAATTAAATTAATTCCTTCTTCAGTTCTTACAACTTCTGCACCTGGTAAAACTTGCTCAATTTTTTGCGCTTGTTTATCCATGTTGTTACCAATAACACCACCAGCAGCTCCACCAACAGCAGCACCAATTAACGCACCTCCAGCACCTTTACCAATAAGCCCTCCTAAAACTCCACCGGCAACAACTCCAATTCCTGCACCTTTTTGTGTGTTATTAGCATTTTGTACAGCTGTACATGAAGAAAACATAAAAGATCCTCCTAAAACTATAGCTGCTACTTTAGTATTTATTTTTTTCATATTATTAGATTTTATTTTTAACGTTGGAAATTATAAATAACTTGAGCAATTTTTCCGTTTGCATTGATATCTTGTACCAATTTCATCGAATTTGCATCAACATAATCTACACGCATTTTATATCCTGCTGTATTTTGTTTCGCTTTGATTCCTGTAACATCTTTGAAGATGAAATAAGTTGTAGAACCATCTTGTTGTAAATCCCAAATAATGTTAGCCGTTCCTGAAGGACAATCTCCACCTGCATTATTGAAAGTGTAAGTTCCTTTTTTGTTGTTTTGAACCAAGTTCCAAGTAGAACCTTCATAACATTCTGGATTTGCTGTGTCAAAAACTTTCGCAACTGCATCAGTAATTTTTACATTACCTTGTACCTCGTTTGTTGTTAAACCTTGGTAGTCTACATTTGTCAAAGTCCATGCACCTCTTACTTCTTTACCTGTTTGTATTTCTTGTTTTGCAACGGTTGTAGATGCACAAGAAGTTAAAAATGCTGAAGCGCATATCCCAAATAATAAAATACTTTTTTTCATAGCTATTTATTTTATCTATTATTAATCTTAAAAAACGGCTTTTATAAATTAGATTTAATAAAGTTTTAGAAAAAAAACGATTCCTAATACGTCTGATTAGATAATCATTCTTTAAAAACGCTTATTTTAATTTTCAGCTTTAATAATATAGATTAAAGACGAATATTGACCTGTTTTTTTAGCTTGAGTATTAGACTTCAAACCAATTCTAAGCGCATTGATAAAACCTAACTTATTACCTTTATATTTTTCAGATAGTAGACTCACATAAAATGAATCTAATTTCATCGGGTGGATAGATTCAATTTTCATACCAAAGTTGCTAAATAACTTTCGCATGCTGGTTTCTGTGAAATGCCATAAATGACGAGGTACATCATAAGCCGCCCAATATTCACCATAATATTTAGCATCATACGATTGGTGGTTCGGGACAGCTACTACTAAGATACCACTTTTTGTTAAATGTTTCTTTAGTTCTGTAATTATTTCTTTCAGATTAGGGATATGTTCTAGAACATGCCACAAGGTAATCACATCATACTTTTCTGTATTCTGTTCTAATTCTGTAGAAGTAACTTTTTCTATTCCAACTTTTGATTGAGCAATTCGTCTTGCCGAATCATTTGGTTCCATTCCCAAAACATCATAACCATTTTTTTGTAGATGCTCTAAAAAATCTCCAACACCACAACCATAATCTAGAATCTTTTTACCATTGCCAACTTTATTAATCAATTCTAATTTATTATTTAGATTGATTGATTTTGCCATTTGATAAAAACGTTCGAAAATAGATTTCTTTCCATCGGTATGGGAAATGTAATTTTTACTTTCGTAATACTTTCCTAAATTTTCGATAGGCTGGGGGAGAGTGTACAAAACTTCGGTTTCTGAATCTTCGTAAATCTCAAATTTTTCTCCTGTTAAAAAATAATCTTTTAAATCTAATTTCTTAATACCAGAAAATCCTTCTTTTGAAGGATTTTCTTGAGATGTTTCACGTGGAACATTTTCCATATTATCTTCCCATGTAAATTAATAATACACTTATATCTGCTGGCGATACACCACTAATTCTTGATGCTTGTGCTACCGTTGCAGGTTTTATTTTTGTTAATTTTTGACGAGCTTCTATCGACATCGATCCAAAAACATGATAATCTATATCAGCTGGAATTTTTAGATTTTCCAAACGATGCAATTTATCTGCATTCTGTTGTTCTTTCTTGATATAACCTTTGTATTTGATCTGAATTTCTGTTTGCTCTAATTCTTCTTGATCGTATTCATTTGTTTCAATAAACTCTTTCACACGATTCAATTTTGTGAAATCAGAAAGCTTTAATTCAGGACGAGAAATAACCGAAATCATTTTGTTTGGTTGTTTCAAAGGTGTTCCTTCGCGCTCTTCAATTACATCATTTATCTCTTGTGGCTTGATTGAATTTTCTTCGAAATAATTAACAAGCTTTTCAGCTTTGTCAAATTTTTCTTCCATTCTTCTCAAACGATCTTCTGAGGCTAAACCTAGTTCAAAACTTTTTCGTGTCAAACGTTCATCTGCATTATCTTGTCTCAATAAGATACGATATTCTGCACGAGACGTAAACATACGATATGGTTCTTCTGTACCTTTTGTAATTAAATCGTCGATTAAAACTCCTATATAGGCTTCATTACGATTTAAGATAAATGGATCTTTTCCTTGAATTTTCAACACAGCATTTATACCCGCCATCAAACCTTGAGAAGCAGCTTCTTCATAACCTGTTGTCCCGTTAATTTGACCAGCGCAATATAAGTTATCAATTAGTTTAGTTTCTAACGTATGTTTTAATTGTGTTGGTGGAAAATAATCATATTCGATGGCATATCCAGGACGCAAAATTTTCGCATTTTCAAAACCTGGAACAGAACGTAAAGCTCTTGCTTGAATATCATCTGGCAAAGATGTAGAGAATCCATTTATATAGAATTCCATGGTGTGCCAACCTTCCGGTTCTGCGAAAATCTGATGACGATCTTTGTCTGCAAAACGATTAATTTTATCTTCGATAGATGGACAATATCTTGGTCCAGTTGATTTGATTATTCCGTTAAACATTGGAGAACGATCAAAACCTTCGCGCAATAGATCGTGAACTTCTTGATTCGTATAGGTAATCCAACAAGAACGTTGTTTCGTTAATTTTGGCGTATTTGTGTAAGAGAATTTTGAAGGATTTTCATCTCCAGGTTGCTCAACCATTTTTGTATAATCGATGGAACGACCATCTACACGAGGAGGAGTTCCTGTTTTCATTCGTCCAGCTTCGAAACCTAAATCAACTAATTGTTCCGTAATTCCGAAAGCAGCAGATTCACCCATACGTCCACCTCCAAATTGTTTTTCTCCGATATGAATCAAACCATTCAAGAAAGTACCATTTGTAAGAACAACAGATTTAGAACGAATTTTCATTCCCATCGCTGTAATTACTCCACAAACTTTACCATTTTCAATGATTAAATTTTTAACCATATCTTGAAAGAAATCAACATTCTCTGTTCTCTCTAAAGATAAACGCCATTCTTCTGCAAAACGCATACGGTCTGATTGCGCACGTGGTGACCACATCGCTGGACCTTTTGATTGATTCAGCATCTTGAATTGAATTGCAGTTTTGTCGGTAATAATACCAGAGTATCCGCCTAAAGCGTCAATCTCGCGAACAATTTGTCCTTTTGCAATTCCTCCCATAGCAGGATTACAAGACATTTGTCCGATTGTTTGTAAGTTCATTGTAACAAGAAGCGTTTTTGCTCCTAAATTGGCTGCTGCCGCTGTTGCTTCTGCACCTGCATGACCACCACCAACTACAATTACATCATATTCTGATTGAAATATCATTTGATTTGTAAACTTATTTTTCTTGTTAAAATAATAAATGTTCCACGTGGAACATTATTGATTTAGATAGCTACTAAACGTTTCTAAATATTGATTTTCTTTAGCAGTCATCAATTCTTTGTCATCTGGTTCTTTGTCCATATAACCAGCAAAATGTAATATTCCGTGGATAACAACACGAGCCAACTCGTTCTCAAAAGAAACACCATTTTGCTCTGCATTATCTTTGATTCGTTCGACGCTAATAAAAATATCACCCATCAATTCGTCTTCAATAGAATTATCGAAACCGATAACATCTGTGTAATAATCGTGGTCTAAATATTGTCGATTAATTTGAAGTAAGTATTCGTCATCACAGAAAATATAGTTTAAATCTTCTATTGTTTTCCCTTCATTCTTCATACTCTCTACGATCCAATCTATCCAAGTTTGAGCATCTTTTAGCTCAAAATCTGTTTCGTAAAATAATTCTATCATTGTTCTAAAACCAGTAACCTAAACTTAAATTAAATAACCCTTTTTTTGTGTAAGGCGAATAACTCCAAATAAAATTTAAAGGTCCTAATGGACTATCGTAGCCATAGGTAACGCCATACCCAAGATATTTGTAATCTGTTAAACTTAATTGCTCAAATCTATCTGTGATATTTGCAATATTCATAAATACACTTGTGTAATGATTTTTCAAAATTCGAGCTTGGATATGAGAGCCAAAAAGCAATTGATTGTCGCCAATCGCAGAGCCAAAAGGAAGCCCATAAAACTTGGTATAATTTAAAAAATCTTGTTCAACATAACCTCCGATATAAAACTTCTGAGGCATTGTTACATTATCGTTGAAAAAGGTTCCAAAGTTAGCAGTAAATCTGTAACTTAGGAAATTATTTAACGGAAAATTTGCCTCTAAACTCGATTCTAACAAATAGTTATTTTCAAATCCAGTTACATTAGAATCAAACAAATACTTAAAGCTTCCATCAAATTTTAAACCACTACGCGCAAAATTTGCATTATTTCGATTATCTGCTTTGATATATCCATACGCTTTCCAATAATAACCTTCAGACTTTGCTGGAAATTCTTCGTTAGAAGAGATGAAATTATTCGTGAAAACTTTTGTGTATTGATGCTCCAATCCAACGCCAATCGCATATTTTTCTTTAATCGTTGATTGAATGTAGAGTTGATTGATGTATTCTCTAAAGTTATAATTTACTTTTTTGTAGATATTATCTTGACCAAAGAAGTTTCTTAAATCAATTTCTTTGTCAAAATAATGCGAAAAAGAGTTGAAACCAATACTTGGTAAATAACCATTATCAATGAAAAAATTGATGTTATATCGCGCATAATCTCCAACCACAACATCAGCAGAAAGCACCGAGTTTTTGACAAATAAATTCTTTGAAGTGAAGTTTAAAAGTAATCCTGTTTTGAATAAATCATCGTAATGTAATCCAAAACGGATTGATTGTTTGGTCTTATTTTCTTGAACTTTTAACGTCAATAAATTCTCTTCATCGTTAATTTCTGAGATTTTATATGTAATATTATTGAAGTTTCCAGAAGCATACAATTTCGAAATTCCAGCTTTTAAATCATCATATTTTATAATTTCAGGAGTACGAATCCCTAGCTTACCTTCGATGTGATTTGTGTTGAAATTCTTCAATCCTTCTACTTCAATTTCTTTCACCAAAACATAATCATCAAGTTTAATTTCGTTTCGAGTTTTATTGGAAGCATGCTGTTTTTTTGCAATTTCTTTGAGTTGATCATATACTTTTTCTGATGCAATAAGTCCGCGATTGTAAATAGAATCTACTTCGTCAAAACTTGTAACTGCATATTCTTTTAACTCTGGTTTAATCAATAAATCGACTAGTTTCTTTTGTTCATCCGTTTTTTTAACGATACTCATCGTCATAATTTGACTCAAAATATCAATAGCAGAATTTAGATCATCACGTTTTTGTAAACCATCACCCAATTCGACACCGATAATAATATCAGCCCCCATTTCTTTCACTTCTTTCACGGGGAAATTGTTGACAACGCCGCCATCAACATATATTTTACCATCAATTGTGACAGGATCTAACATGGTTGGATAAGCGCCCGAAGCCAAAATAACACGAGGTAAAAATCCTGAACGAAAGACTTTTTCTTCTCCAGTTTCGAGATCGGTTCCGATACAAACAAAAGGTGTCGGAAGTTTATTGAAATCATCAATATCATGAACTGGACGCAATAAATAAGTCAACAAATCAAGTGGACCTTGTCCTTTTGAAATGGCATTAGGAATCGTTAATTTGAACTTATCAAAAGGTAATTCTAAGATATATTTTTCTTTGTATGCTTTCTCGAAGAAAGGAATTTCTGCACGATCTTTATTTTGCGTAATCAGCGAAGAAATATCTAATTGATGCATAATTTTCTCCAGTTCATCAGGCGTATATCCAGCCGCATATAATCCACCGATAATAGCGCCCATACTTGTACCTCCGATGTAATCAATTTTGATACCTGCTTCTTCAATCTTCTTCAAAGCGCCAACATGTGCATAACCTTTTGCGCCACCACCACTCAATACCACACCCACTTTTAGACGCGTTGAATCGTTCTTTGTTTCTTGTGCAAAGGTCATGGTAGAAATAATGAAAATGAAAGCAAAAAGACTGCGCATAAATTGATCTAAATTGAGGAATAAAGATAAAGATTTTAATGCTTAGTTATTTTTTAATTTTTGACTTTTGATGGAATAGTAAAGTATTAAAAGAACTATTATTGATATTAAAATGATGAAACTTCCCATACTTTCTGTTCCGAAAGTTGATGAAATAAATGCAAGAGCATATACAATTCCTAAAAAGAATATTGGAGTTAATGAGACAAAGAGAAATATGTACAAAAGAAATTTCATACGATTAAGTTACAAAAAAAGAGCTACTTTTCAGTAACTCTTTTAGTATATTATTCTTTGTAATAAACGCGTTTTATACGTTGGGAAACCGAAGTTAGGACTTCATAAGGAATTGTTCCCAACCATTCGGTAACGTCGGCTAAAGTTGGTGAGTTCCCAAAAATAGTTACTTCATCTCCTTCTTTGCACGGAATATCAGTTACATCAACCATCATCATATCCATACAAATAGTTCCAGTAATTGTAGCCAAATGTCCATTAATTCCCACTTTTCCTTTTCCGTAACCTAGTGAACGACGAATTCCGTCTGCATAACCAACAGGTAAAGTTGCAATTTTGGTATGACGCTCCGCTGTAAAGCGACGACCGTAACTTACAGTTTCGCCCTTTTCTATCTCTGAAATCTGAGAAATTACCGTTTTGAAACGCACAACAGGTTTCAAATATTTCTCCATAAAATCGGTATATTCAGAATAGCCATACATTCCGATTCCTAAACGAACCATGTCATATTGATGCTCTCCATAGGCGACAATTCCAGGAGAATTCAGTGCATGTTTGATTGGTTTTATGTTTAACGCAGTTGTAATTGCTGCATAACTATTGTCAAAACGATTCAATTGGTATCTCGCATAATCTTCCTCTTCTGGCATATCGGCAGTTGCTAAATGCGTGAAAATTGAGCGAACATAGACATGCGAATTATCTTTTAGAATGGCGATTAACTCTTCGAAATCATCTTCATGAAAACCAAGACGATTCATACCCGTTTCCATTTTTAGGTGAATTGGATAAGGCGAAGAAATCTGTTTTTCTTGTAGTTTCTGAATGAATAGTTTCAAGACGCGCAAACTATAGATCTCCGGCTCTAACTGATAATCGATAACCGTAGAATAACTACTTTGTTCCGGATTCATGACGATAATTGGAACGGTAATTCCAGCTTCGCGCAATTCTTTTCCTTCGTCTGCAATCGCTACGCCCAAGAAATCGACACCGTTATTTTGTAAGGTATTTGCCACCTCAAAACTTCCTGTTCCATAACTATTCGCTTTCACCATACACATCAATTTTGTGGTAGGTTTTAGCAATGAACGGTACACATTTATATTCTCGATAAGGTGTTGTAAATTAATTTCGAGAACAGAATCGTTGGAACGTGTTTCTAATTCATTCGAGATTTTTTCTAATTTGAACGGACGAGCACCTTTTAATAAAATAGCTTCGTTGTCGACATGTTGATGACGGAACTGTTCTAAGAATTCTTCAGTCGAGTTGAATGAACGAACATAGGATTCAAATAAATGTTTGAACTTAGAAATTTTTTCTCCGATCAACACTATTTCATCAAAATGATAAGGGTTGACTAAATCGGCTGCTTGTTGATATAAATCGTGGTCAGATAAGTTACTTTGTAAAATATCCGTCAACACCAACGATTTTTTGTCGCGCGGTTGTTGATTTAGTACATTTAAACCAATTTTTAATGAATTTAGATCAGAATTGAAGGTATCATTAATTAAAATTGAATGATTAATCGCTTCTTTAATTTCCAAACGCATTTCGATTGGTAGAAGTTGACCAAATTCATTTTTAAGTTGTTTATAATCAATATTTAAACTGATTAAAGTCGTTAAGCAAATTAAACTATTTTTAATCGAAGCATCATCGATAAAAGGAACCGAATAGGTCAATTCTTCTTGATTATGTAAAATAGAAATTTGTGTATTAGTCTGATTACTTTGTATTTGCTTGATTTGTACAGTGGCAGAATTGGAGTAACCATAAGTATATTTATCTATTTGTGCTAAATGAGCGTTTTCAAGAATAGCTTGATGTACTTTTTCATTTTCGATATTGAAAACTAATTTATCAACATGAGAAAATAGTTTCAGTTTTTCCTGAATCAATTCATCTTGATTTTTGAAATTCTCTAAATGCGCTTCTCCGATTTTTGTCAACACACCAATTGTAGGTTGAATAATTTCTTCGAGATTTTGCATTTCATTTGGCATCGAAATTCCAGCTTCGAAAATACCCAAATCGTTTTTCTCCTCCATTTGCAAAACAGAAAGTGCTGCTCCGAATTGAGAATTGTAACTTTTTGGACTACGAACAATCGAGAATTTTTTCCATAACAATTGATTCAACCATTCTTTGACAATCGTTTTTCCATTGGAACCGGTAATTCCGATGACAGGAAAATTAAACTGTTTGCGATGAATTTTTGCCCAATTTTGTAAAGCAAGTAGCGGATTTTCGACCTCGATAAAATTTGCATGAGGCAAATTTGTCAACGCTTTTTCTACGACAAAATTTCGAATTCCTCTTTGATAAGCATCTTGCAAATACAAATGCCCGTCTTTTTGATTTCCGTGAAAAGCAAAGAAAATTCCCTGAGTTGGATTGACAATCATGCGCGAATCAAAGAAAATTTGATCGATGATTTCGTCTCCATTTCCAATCAAAGTACCGTTGATGATACTTGCAATTTGATTTAGATTATAAGTTTTCAACTTTGTGTTTGTTATGTTCTTCCCAGAAAGCAACTCGGCTTAATGGTTCGTATTCTAGTACTTCGCCAAGCTCTACAAGGCGATCACTGTCAATTTTTCGGTGCGAATAATTGGCTAAATTTCCTGTACGAACGCAGATTGCATGCACTTTTGTTACATACTCGGCAGTCGCCATTAAATTGGGCATAGGACCAAAAGGACGACCTTTGAAATCCATATCCAAACCAGCAACTATAACGCGTTTGCCTTCGTTTGCCAATTGATTGGCCACGTCTACAATACCGTCATCAAAAAATTGTGCCTCATCAATTCCTACCACATCGCAATCATCAGCCAATAATAAAATTGCTGAAGAATACTCAACAGGTGTTGATGTAATAGAATTTTGATTGTGTGAAACTACTTCACGGTCAGCATAACGCGTATCTACCGTAGGTTTGAAGATTTCGACACGTTGCTTGGCAAATTCGGCACGTTTTAGACGGCGTATAAGTTCTTCGGTTTTACCAGAAAACATTGAGCCACAGATGACTTCTATCCATCCACTTTTTTTGTTATGATTAAAGGTATTTTCGAGGAACATAGTTCAAATAATTTAGATTAAAATGTGAGAACAAATTTACGGAATAAATTAGATGAAAGAAGTAAAAAGTAGATTAAAGCTCATCTTGAAACTTTAGATGAGCTTTAGTGTAGATGTATAGCGCGCTTAACTTACTTTTATTTTGCCTATATAGGCTGAATTTGATGCAAATAAATTGTCTGCATTTACAAATGCCATCCATACATGTAGTTCTTTGTCTTGGTAGCGAGGTAATAATGTAAATTCATGTGATATATCTGCACGAATGCTTGTTGTTTGAAAAAATAGTGTCCCAACATTTAGATCATTATCTTCTGCAAATAAGGCTACCATGTAGTCTGTTTCGGCAATGGTTCCTGCTCCATTGTCCAACCATTCTATTACAATAGTAAGTGGTGTAGGGGAACTAATGGCTAGTGGTTGTGGATCGATTCCTTTTCCTTTGGAAAATTGGATTTGGTGATAGTTGGGAATGATTTCTAAGTTTTCCATATCGCATTGAAATGCATTGATTACGTTACTCATCGCAGCGTTGTAAGTAGATCGTAGACCTACTTTTGTGCCAAAGAAAGCCTTAACGTATTCCCTGTAACTGGCAATAAAGAGTACGGCTTTGTTGAACCGATCTTTGATTAAGGCTTGTTTTGGAGATGGAGCTTTGGTTGATTTTTTAGGACGAATACGAGATATTTCGTATCCGTTGACATTTGCAATTACAATACGTCCTGTACGACCTGATGTACCTGAAATGATGCTGTCAATAACTTTACCCATAATTTTGTGTGTTTTAGTTAAACTTGGTTTTAATTGTTGTAGTGAATTTAGGTCAGGAATTGACATCTTTTTATAAGTTGCAATGAAATGGAATGATTTGGAAGGGTGTGTACTGTTTTGAATAGTGTTGTACTTTTCTGCGGTGTCTGTTCGGTTGTTCTTCGGTTATGTGCCGTAACGCTTCGGTGTTTGTTCGGTGTTTGTGTGGTTGTGAGGGAGAAATTGGGCAGAAAAAAAGAGCCTTGATAGGCTCTTGGTTATTTGATTAATTGTTTGAGGATTGCTTCGTATACCTCGTGTCGAAAATAAACGTTGCGTCCAAAGTAATTGTATGCTTTTAAGATTTTCTTTTTCCTATAATTGTATAATGTGCTTCTACAAATTTTTAGGTATTGTAGCACATCCCTTTCTTCCATTAGGTATAAATCTAAAGAACTAATGTTACCATCTTCGAATGCTTGTTGCATTTTGTTGATTTCTTCAATTAATTGTTGAAACCAATTTACTGAGTTTAATGGTTGACTCTTCATAGTACAAGTTGTAAGACTTATATAAAATTAATCTATTATCTTATTGATTTTACATAAGAAGTGAATTGTCCCCCCAATTGTCCCCCTTAAAAATAATAATACTTGTGTGTTTTTATTGATTACGTAAGTGGTTTGTTGTAACTTTTGAATAAATGACCATATAGATATATAGAAATAGATGAGTTTTTGATTTTCGAAATCAGTAGTTTATTCATCGTTTTTCATCTTTGATGAAGGTTAGTACTTGTTTAAACTTTTGAATAAAATAACCACATAGATACATAGAAATTGATAAATTTTTGATTTTAGTAATCAGTAGTTTATCATAGTTTTTCATCTTTGATGAAAGTTAGATGTACATTTATTTTACTTATCTTAGTATCAATGGCTATTAAAAAAACATAAGATTATGAGTTTAAAAGAACCACACAAAATAAGAGTAAATGAAGAAGATTTGGAAATGATTGATAACAATTCTATGGGGGAAATTATGGCTTATAAAGGAACGACAAATCTGTTTTCTGGTTATTCTGTAGATTTATATCATAGTAATGGTAATATTAGTTATGAGACTGAGTATAGAAATGGAGAAAACAGAGGTTGGGAAAATCTTTATTATGAAAATGGACAGTTAAAGAAATCGAGACTTCGATTAGGTAATTATGTTGATGTAGCTAATTATGAGTATGACCAGAATGGCAATTTAACTTATGAGTTTAGGGATGAAGATGAAATACATGAGGTTGGTAAAAACCTTTGATTTGTTAGATTAAAAAAGGAACTAACCAAGAAATATTATAAATAGGTTAGTGTTTCTGGATTTTTTTGTATTTCTACAATATATTAATTATGAATAAAATAATCTATAAATAATGAAGAGTTATTGTTACTTAATCCTTATTACTACCTTATTAGTAGGTTGTAAAAATGATAAATTAATTTATAAAAAAATAGAGACTAAAAATTTTTATTTGGAAGGATATACTTATTCTAATTATTCTGATAAAATATTTCCAATTCAACTAGTATTGATTGATAAAAACACAAAAGATACTGCCTACCAATGTGAAAATTGTTTTAAAGATTTTAATTTTATTTTAGAAGATACTTTATTTATTTATGGAGGTATTACATCTGATAGTATTATAGATGAAAAAATAATATTAAAAAGAATTTCGGTTCCTCAAAGTTTTAAAAATAATATACCTTGGAAAGATACAAGATAGGATAGTGTATCAGATGTGTAGTTGCACTAGGTATTATTACAAATAAATTCACAATAACATAAAAGGCAGACCGAGGTTTGTCTTTTGTTGGTTTTTAATAACTTATTTATACTGGATATCCTAACGAAAGTTCCAGAGTAAGAAAAGGTATATAATACTTATCTTACAATTATGAAAGGAATAAAAAAT
>NZ_JACAGF010000024.1:0-28166 GCF_030324345.1 Empedobacter sp. R750
ATTCACAGAATTTATGCACTAATTAAAAATCAAAATATTTATAAAAATAACTTGGTTTTGTCATAGAAATCAGAATGTGATAAAAGAATAGTTTCTAAAATTAATCTGAAAAATGGATTACCTGAAAAGTTTTTTCGAGAGTGTAAAAATGGAGAGGGAGATATTTATTCTTTAGATATGATTGATTAAACTATAAAGTATATTGTAAGATTTATAAATGATTAAAGATTTCGAAATTCTGATGGAGTAATATTAGTTTGCGCTTTGAAAAAGTTCGAAAAATAGGCGTGGTCAGTAAAACCTAAGTCAAAAGCAATTTCTTTGATGGATAAATCGCCTGATTTTAAAAGTCGTTTTGATTCAATAATAATTCGTTGTTGAATAAGTTGTGTAGCCGAAACTTTCAGATGTTTTTTGCATAAGATATTTAGGTAATTAGCCGAAATATGTAATTTCTCTGCATAAAAAACAACCGATTTTTCTTCCTTGTAAAATTCATCAATCAACATATTAAATTTCGCTAATCTCGGATTGGATTGATAAACTTTAAATTCCGTAAAAACTTGTTCCGCTTCTTTACTCACAATTGCTGCAATAACAGCTGCACGAGCGTTAATCAAATGAACCAATGAATTTTCAGATTTTAATTCTTCTTTTATGGCATTGAATTCATACATCAATTTCGAGAAAGCTTCGTCCGATAATTTTATAACTGGATGATTTTGATAATTAGTAAATGAAAAGCGGAAATAAGGCGCGAATTGTTCGAAAAATGAACGTTCAGTCATCAATTGATAACCAATTGTTCCATCATTTATTTGCCATTTATGCATCTGTCCAGGAAACAAAATATGAATTTCTTTGTCATCGATTGGATAATCTTTCGAATCAATATTATGCGTTCCAGAAGCTTTATCAAAAAGAATAATCACAAAAAAATCGTGCTTGTGTGGTTTATCTATATGTCGTTCGCCATGTAATTCATTAAACAACAATTCATCGCGACCAGCCAATTGTCCTTTTCGAAAACTTTGTATGCTGATAATAGGTACTGAATCTTGGTTTTCTGAATTTCGCATAAAATAAAAATGTGTTCAACAATCAAATGAATTGTTAGAAATATTACTTTTTTTGACTTGTGTAATTTATAAATAAAAATAGAATTAATTGATGAGGTTTGAAAGAATTTTTATTAGAAACTTAAAACTATTATATTTGCATTTGTATGGAAAATTTTGTTGTTTCAGCCAGAAAATATCGCCCGCTAAATTTTGAAGATGTAGTTGGACAAGCGTCTATTACAAATACTTTGGAGCAAGCGATAAAGTCAAATCAATTGCCACAAGCTCTTTTATTTTGTGGACCAAGAGGTGTTGGAAAAACAACATGTGCTCGAATTTTAGCTCGTAAAATCAACGAAGAAAATGGAGTAGAAGGTGATCAAGATTTTGCTTTCAATATTTTTGAGTTGGATGCGGCATCTAATAATTCGGTTGACGATATCAGAAATTTAATCGATCAAGTGCGTATAGTTCCTCAAATTGGGAAATATCGTGTCTACATTATTGATGAGGTTCATATGTTGTCAACAGCGGCTTTTAATGCATTTCTGAAAACGTTAGAAGAGCCACCAGCGCACGCTATTTTTATTTTGGCAACTACAGAAAAACACAAAATTATTCCTACTATTCTTTCTCGTTGTCAGATTTATGATTTCAAACGAATTGGAGTTGAAGACATCAAAGGGCATTTGAAAAATGTTGCTGAAAAAGAACAAGTAACTTTTGAAGATGATGCATTGCATTTGATTGCTCAAAAAGCTGATGGTGCATTACGTGATTCTTTGTCAATCTTTGATAGAATGTCAACTTTTACCAATAAAAATTTGACCTATTCTTCTGTTGCAGAAAACTTGAATGTATTAGATTACGATTACTATTTCAAGATGACAGATGCGTGTTTGGAAAATGATATTCCGCAAGCGATGTTGCAACTAAATGATATTTTGAACAAAGGTTTTGATGCTCATTTATTTATTTGTGGTTTGGGCGCTCATTTCCGAGATTTATTGATGGCGAAAACAGCTAATACAGTAAGTTTGTTGGAAGTTGGTGAGCGTATAAAAGCAAAATATTTGGAACATGCACAAAAATGTTCTGCAACGTTTTTATTTGGAGCAATCGAAATTTGTAATGAAGCAGATTTAAACTACAAATCGAGTAAGAATCCACGTTTAACCGTTGAAATTGCATTGATGCAGTTAGCTTCTTTAACGGCAGCAGAAAACGGACTTAAAAAAAAAAGTATAGGATAGTTCCGCCAACGTTTTATTTTTCTGAACAACAAACTTCTAAAATTGAAGTTCCTCAAATTCAGCAAAATAATTCTATTCCTCAAAATGGACAAACTCCACAGCAGGTAAATACACAACACGTTAAAACTTCGGTTTCAGAAGAAGTCAAAGAATATACGCGTGCTTCAAAACCAATTAGAACAAATGGTAATTCGTCGTTTAGTCTTAAGATGGTTTTGCCTGGTGCAAAAGTTGAAGAACATCAAGAAGAGATTTTACGAAATGATTTGCCTCGAGAAAAGTTTACATTGGATCAAGTAAAAGAAGGTTGGAAAAGATTTTTGGATCGATTAAAAATCGAACATAATATTCCGTCTTATAACGCTTTGATGACAACAGAACTTGGTTTGGAAGGTGATGAAATTATTTTCGAATTTACATCGCATTCATCAGAACAAGAGTTTGAGGAATATCGCGATCGAATCAGAAATAGTCTGAGAGCATTCCTTAAGAATCACTATTTTAGTATTCAGATTAAGTTTTCTGAGAAGGAAGCAACGAATCATATCTTATCAAACAAAGAGAAATTTGAGAAATTATCTGATAAAAACCCGATTTTGTTAAAATTAAAAGAAGAATTTGGTTTAGATTTGTATGATTAATGAAAGTTTCTTATTAAACTTGCAATAAATTTTTATAAATAATGAAAAAAGTTCTTTTAGGGATTTTTGTTGTTGCGTCGTTAGTGTCTTGTAACAAAGGAAAATCTGTAGACAAATTAGAAAGCGAAGATCAAAAAGCTTCTTATGCTTTCGGAACTGGTCTTGGTGAGCAAATCAAAGGTCTTGGAGGACGTTTAGTTGAAACTGATAGTATCAACTACGATCAATTAGAAAAAGGGATCCGCGATTACTTAAAAGCAGGTAAAGAAGGTAGAGAATCTTACGCGATTGGTCAACAAGTTGGTCAGCAAATTGAGACGGTTATTAACCAACAACAATTAGATCAAATGGACAAGGATATTATTGTTCAAGGGATTATGGATGTTGTACGTCACAAAAAATTGTTGATTACACAAGAAGCGGGAATGGGAATTTTAGATACGTATGCAAAGAATCACCAACAAAACTTGGTTAAGAAAAATGCAGACGAGTCTAAAAAATTAGTAGACGAGAAGAAAAAAGCTTCTGGTGCTAAAACAACTGCTTCTGGATTAGTTTATGTTGTAGAAAAAGAAGGAACAGGTGCTAAACCAAACATTAATAGTATTGTTAAAGTAAAATATACTGGTAAAATTTTAGCTACTGGTAAAACTTTTGATAGTACAGATAAAAACCCTGAAGCTAAAGGAGGTGTAGAATTTCCTTTGAATCAAGTTATTCCAGGATGGTCAGAAGGTTTACAATTAATGTCTAAAGGATCTAAATACAAATTCTATATTCCAGCTAACTTAGGTTACGGTGAAATGGGAGCTCCTGGAGGACAAATTGGACCAAACCAAGCATTAGAGTTCGAAGTAGAGTTAGTAGACTTTAAAGAAGGTCAACCAGCTCCACAAGGACAACCAGGTGCACAAGGAGGACAAGGTTTATCTGAAGAGCAAATCAAAGAGTTACAAAAACAATTCGAAGCTCAAGCACAACAAGGTAAATAATCATCGATTAGATATAACAAAAAATTCCACTCAATTGAGTGGAATTTTTTTATGGATTAATTTTTAAATTATTTCAAATATTTAAAAATTTGATTTGCTTCTACAGAACCTTTTTTGATGGTAACAAGATTTTGATCCTTGTCAAATAAATAAAATGTAGGAATAGAAGTTGGTTGAAATATTGGACCAAATTCGTAATTAGAATCATATAATAATTCTACATTTTTATTATTTACAAAATTAGGTGCGTGTTCTTTTAGGAAAGGGATAGCATCTTTCGCTTCGTATTCAGAAACTAAAATAATTTGAGTATTTTTTAAATGTTCTTCGTAATTATTGCTGAAATGATTCAAGGCTAATTGACAGTGAATACATGTTGGCGAATATAAAACGATCAACGTTTGTTTTCCTTTTTTGATGTCTTTTGAACTGAAAATTCCTTCGGATTGCATTTTAACGAAAGAAAATTCTGGAATAGATTTTATCGTATTTTCTGTTTGCGCAAATGTAAAAATTGAACAAAAGAATATAAATAAAGCAGTAATTTTTGTTTTCATGTTTTTAAGAAAAATTTTGACGGAAGTTAGTCAATTCTATCCAAAATAAAAACGACAGTTTATAAAACTGTCGTTTTCCTATTAAATAAATGCTAAAAATATGTTTAACTCTGAGAAAATTAGAATTTAAATACTACTTGTCCAGCCATGTTAAATGGATCGATTTGGTTGATGTAACCACCTCTGTAGTATGAATTGTATCCGATTTCGTCTGTAATATTATTGATGAATATACGGAAATCAAATTTACGAGTAGAATATCCAATTTGTGCATTAAGCGTTGTATATTCTGGCATCATAAATGGTTTTACACCAGGAGTAGTGTTATGAATAATTGTTTTCTTCGTGTATTCATTTACAGGTCTTTCTCCGACATAGTATGCTCCCACAGATAATGATATTCCGTCAACAAATGTATTTGTATTTTGGAATTTGTATTGAACCCATGCGTTTGCAGTATGTTTTGGAGCATTCATTGGAGCTGAACCATCCATGTAAGCAGGTGAGTGCTCATATTGTGTGTCTAAATATGCGTAACCTAATAAAACTTGAACATTTGGTAATGGACGACCAGAAATATCTAACTCAATTCCTTGACGTTTTAAATTACCTGCTAAACCATATAAGTTTTCTTTTGTAACAGGATCTGTTGCATTACTTCCATCTTCATTATAAATAGTATAAGAAAGATTTTTATTGTTCATATTGAAGTAAGTAAGGTTAGCACGTAAACGGTCATTGAACCAAGATGTTTTAACACCTGTTTCGAATTGATCAGTTTTAGAAGAACCTACACGTCCACCATTTTCTAATAAGTTCATTGCAGATCGTAAACTTGTACTAGTAGTCCATGAAGCAAAAAGATTTACACTTTTTGTTGGGGAAACCATTAATCCAATCATTGGATCAACTGCATTATCATGGTTACTGATTGAATACGAATAACGTAAAGATCCAATTACTTTAATGAAATCTTTATAAGATAAATGTTGTTGAGTCATGAAACCATAATAGTAGTTATATGTTGGGGTTCCAAAAGATCCTAATTCTAAATTTTTAAGTAAATCCGAAGATAGACTTACATTATTTTGAATCTCTTCAAAGATATTTGCTTGAGGTAAATAATATTTAGTTACCCCATTTTCTTTGTAACTTCCTATTCCTTTTGCACTTCTTGAAGTACTTCTATCATAAGAATAATCATATCCAACTTGCCATGACCATTTGAAGTCACTAAAGTTAAAATCTTTTCCCATCAAATCAGCTTGAATAGCTGTACTTCTATCATCATTATATGATCTACCTAATGTACGATCTAATATATTTAAATTATTTTTATCGCTTTTTACAAGAGAAGTTGATGTATTATCATTTGTAAAGTAAGAACCAAAATAAGCTACACGGAAGTTAATTTTATCAGTAATTTGACGATTAACCCAAGCAGAATATGTTAAATTTTCCATTTTGGTTTTATCGTATTGAGTACCTAAAAATTTATGACCCATATTAAATAATGCTTCTGTATCATCTGCTGCTAAATTAACAGTACCACGATCAGGAACACCATTCAAATTTAAATAATCCATTTGTACCACAACTTCTGTTTTATCATCTGGTCGCCATGCAAAAGAAGGATTTATATAATGTCTTTTTGTTTCAATTACATCTCTATAGCTTTCACCATATTGATATGCTCCATTCAAACGAAAAGCAAATTTCTTATTATTATCCAATACTTGTTGCATATCAAAAGTTGCTCTAACATTGTTCCAACTTCCATAACGTAAACCTACTTCTTTTTCGTTATTGAATCGAGGAGTTTTTGTGACAATATTGATTACACCACCAGCAGAACCTAATCCTGTAGCAATACCTTGTGTAATAGAGGCTGCACCTTTTATAACTTGAATAGATTCCACTCCTTGCATATCACTTATTGCAGAAGCTGTACGGAAATCAGAGTCCATACGAACACCATTTTTTAAGACTGGAGTTCCTCTATATCCACGAATAGACATAGATTCTTTATAACCACCATAGTTTCCAAATAATGTAACACCTGGGACATTACGAGCAGCATCCGTAATAGTAAGAGCCCCTTGTTCTTCAATTAATTTTTCTGAAATTGTAGAAATTGATTGAACTTGATCTTGAGGATTCCCTGGAAAACGTGTAATCATTTCTAATCCACGTTGTTTTTTTGCTCTATCTCCAAAGATTTCTACTTCTTGTAGATTACTTACTGTATCTTTTTTTTCTTTCTCTTGTGCGAAGGCAGTAGAAAAACTTAGAATAGTAAGTGTAGCTAGTAAAAGTTTATTCCTTTTCATATGTTATATATATTTATTCTAAATAAAATTAATGATGCAAATTTAATTAGACTTAGTATAAATAAAAAAAAGAAATCGACTGATAGATATCATCTATCAGTCGATTTTGTTAAATATTTTAAGAAAATGTAGGTTTACTCGAAAAAAGAGAAGTGTACGTTTCCGTATTTTTTGTGTTGTACAAAGTTTGGATGCTCTTCAAAAGAAATGCTTGATGGATGTTCTAAAACAAAATTTCCACCTTCTTCTAACCACTGATTATCGATTACCAAATTTGGGATTTTTTTGTAAGTTTCTACATCCAAATCGTAAGGAGGATCAGCAAAAATAATATCAAATTTCTTTATAGGTTGTTTGTTCAAATATTTAATGACATCACTTTTTACAGTAGAAATAACATCATCTAATTTTAATTGTTTCGCTGTTTCGTCCAAAAATTTTACACAACCATAGAAATTATCAACCGAAGTTACTTTTTTTGCTCCACGCGAAGCAAATTCTAATGAAATACTTCCTATTCCAGAGAATAAATCTAAAACGGTAATTTCGTCGAAATACCATTCGTTGTTTAAGATATTAAATAAAGCTTCTTTCGCGAAGTCTGTTGTTGGGCGCACCGGTAAGTTAGTTGGTGCTGTGATTCTTTTTCCTTTTAATGTTCCTGAAATGATTCGCATTCGAATAATTTATATAATGTAAAATATTGCCCAAGTTGCTTGTCTGCTTCGTTAAACGAAATATGACGCACATATTTTTGTAAAGTTTCGTAATAATTTGGCGAATTCAAGATATCACCAAAAGCATACAACGAAACGGTATTTGGACTAATATTTAATTGATTTAATGTATACAAAATGTAAAACAAAAAGTCTTCTTTCGTTTTTGTTTCAAATAGATTATAAAAAATAAATTCTCCATTGCTTAACACACAAACTTCTAATTTTTGATGCATTAAATTGATATAAATTTCATCGTTTTTAGAATTAATCATTCCATAATCTACCAAGAATTTACCCGAATGATATAAACGCGCATTTTGCAAGTTCGGTAACGAAAGCAAAATATCTTTTAGCGGATAATGAATATTGTAGATAATTGAAGCATCTACATTTTCCAAAGGACAATCAATCGCTAATTTTACGGGACTATAGTTAGAAAGTGATAACAATTCCTCGAAAGGTTTGTGTGCAAACTGATTTGGAACAACATTTACAGTTGTCGACAAAAAACAAATGTGCACATAATCATATTCTTGTAACAAAGTCAAATTAGAACGCAATTCATGTTCAATCTCAATTTCCGTTTTGTTAAGATTTGTAAAATCTACCGAATAGTCATACACATCCGAGTACGAAGTCGTTTCCCCGTCGGTTGTTTTGGTAATATAACTAAGCATATCGTGAGATAGTAAAATCGCTAACGAACGTTGAGTTGTTTTTGACATAAATTTTTCTTTATCCTTGAATTTTTAACTCGCTGATTAAGATGTATATTAATCCTAATGAAATCAAAAATAACAAAATTTTGAAAGCAATCTTCATACAGAAAATTTATTTTAGCAAAGATACTATAATTATTTTGTTGATTAAAGAAGCATTTCAGCCGAATCTATTTTAAATTTACAGAAATTTGAAATTAAAAATTGTGAAAAAAATAGCCGTAATTCCAGCTCGTTATGCAGCAACACGTTTTCCAGGTAAATTGATGCAACAATTGGGCAATAAAACTGTGATAAGAATGACGTACGAAAATGTTGTTGCAACCAATTTGTTTGACGATGTTTTTGTGGTGACAGATTCTGATTTAATTTTTGATGAAATTGTTTCGCACAACGGAAAAGCAATCATGAGTATCAAAGATCATGAAACGGGAAGCGATAGAATTGCAGAAGCTATACAAGATATAGAATGTGATATTATCTTGAATGTGCAAGGTGATGAACCATTTGTGAACGAAAAAGCGTTGGCAGATATTTTATCCTCTTTTGATGGAGAAATGGGAAAAACTGTAGATGTGGCGACTTTAAAAGAATCCATTATAAAAGAAGAAGATATCAACAATCCTAATTTTGTGAAAGTGGTCACTGATATCAACGATTTTGCGCTTTATTTTTCGCGTTCAGCAATTCCATTTGCTCGTGAAACCAATTTTACACCAAATTATTTTCGTCATTTAGGGATTTATGCGTTTAGAAAAGAAGCTTTATTGAAGTTTTCAACACTTGAAATGCGTCAAAATGAGCGTGCAGAAAAATTAGAACAATTGCGTTATTTGGAATATGGAATGAAGATTAAAGTAATTGAAACCGAATCGATAGGAGTTGGAATTGATACTCCAGAAGATTTAGAACGTGCAAAAAAGTACTTATCCACTATTGTTAAAAAATAATCTTTAAACTTTTTATGATTTATATTTGCCCTAAAATCAGCTATACTTGACGTGTAAATGAAATAATTAAGTTAATTAATATTTAAAAAATTATTTCGGTATGAATGTTGTTGTAAAATGGAGTAAATAAGTAAAATAGTGATTATGAGTGATTCATGGAAAGAATACGAAGCAGAAGGATTAATTGAAAAAAGATCCTTTTTAGTTTCAAAAGATGGTCTTGTAAAAAAATTATACACAGGACAAGATAAATACAAAATCTTAGAAGGAGCGATTAACAACGGTTATCGTGCGATTTGGGTAACAAAAGCAGACGGAAAACGTACGGCTAAATATGTACATAAAATGGTTGCCGAAACTTTTTTACCAAATAAAGATAATAAAGAATATGTAGTGCATTTGGATCATAACAAATTAAACAACGCAATGGATAATTTGAAATGGGCAACATTGGACGAATGGAAAGAGCACAATAAGGATTTATTTAGAATGATGAAAGGACGTTCTCGTTTAGACAGTATTCCAAATAGTAAGTTGACAGAAGCACAAGTAATTCGTCTGAAAAAGAAATTAATTGATCCAAATAGAAAAACAAAAATTTCTACACTAGCAAAACAATTTAATATTTCTCAAGGTCAGGTTTACCGTATCTTAAGAGGAGAAAATTGGGCGCATATAGAAGTTAAAAAAGACTAAAAGACAATATTTCTTTACAGAACTTTAAATTAGTTTTTATATCTTGTTCGACAGATTGTTAAAAATTAAAAAAGTTCTTATGTCGAAATTGACGTTTAGTGCGCTTATGATTTCATTATTTTCTGTGACTACATTTGCACAAAATGCAGAGAAAATAATCGAAACTCATATTCAAAAAACAGGAGGTGAAGCAGCTTGGAATAATTTGAACAGTATTATCCTAAAAGGAGAAGCCATTATAAATGTTGGAGATTCTTACCCAATGATTGTTTATCATCAACGCCCTTACAACAAAAAAGTAGTGTTTGTGATGAATGGAAAAGAAATCTTGAACGAAGGATATGATGGTAGAATGGGATGGACATACAGCGAAGTTGCGAAGAAAAATGTAGCTGTAAAAGATTATAAACCAGACTCTTTTGACTCTGATGTATTGAAATACAAACAAAAAGGATTTAAGGTAAAATACTTAGGTATAGATAAATACGATCAAAATAATAGTTGTTATAAAATCGAATTAACAAAAAATGCGAATTCAACAGTTTATTGTTTTGACAAAAATTCTTACGAAATTGTAATGGAGAAAAATAAAGATGAAACACTTTATTACTCTAATTTCAAAAATTACAATGGATTATCTTTCGCTACCAAAGTTGTGGGGAAACCTACAGAGGGAGGAGAATATGTGATTAAATTTAATGACATAAAAATCAACCCAGCAATAGATAAGAAAAATTTTAAATTCTAAATATATAAAAAGTGGTTCATCAAGAATCACTTTTTTATTTCTGTTGATTTATACTGCTTAGGTAGTATAAGTTTTTTACTTTTGTACTCTGAATGAAGAAATTAAAATATGGCTTTAGACTCTATATTTGATCAAAATAAAAAATACGAGAAGAGCTTTTTTCTAAGATTATTAGAGAAAGCAAGAAAAGATTATCCAGATTCAATTTCTTTTATAGATGATCTAATTTCTAAACTTCAAAATAACCCTACATATCGATTAATTTTTCGCGAAGAACTTCAAAATACATTCGGGAAAATCAATTTTGTTAGCTATTTAGTAGATAGTGGAATTCATCTGGAAGATAATTTATTATCCATTTTTCGAAAGAAAATAATGGATTCTCTTTTACCAGATATCGAAGATAATAATGAATTAACTTCTGTGGTAAATGAGATTTTTTATAATTCGAAAAACTTATCAGCAATCCGAATTATTCCAAGAGATCGTTGGCGAAAATTTTTCGAAGTATTGTATCAAGATATCGAACCAGATAATTTTAAAGGAAACGTTAACAATATTCAGAATCAGCTTTTACAAGCAATTTCTATTTTGACGGTTCGTATTACTGGTGGGTTTTCGGACAAAGAAATGATGCGTTACAGTAACGAGGTTAATTATCTTGATAATCCATTCTCTAAACTTTCGATGCAGATTAGTAACATTATCGAAAATCCGCAAGCTGGATTTGATATGTTAGAGATTAAAGAAAGTATTTCTAAGTGTAAACATTTGTTAAATGATATTTTAACGCAAAAAGATTACAAAGGAATTTCATTGAAAGTTGCATCAAAAATCAATCGTTTGCAACAACAATTGGTTCGTTTACAAACAATTTTAAATAGTTATAATGAACTAAGATTACATGGAATAATTTCTTTCTATAGTCTTGCAACAAAGAAATGGGTTGAATTTTATGCACCAAAGAATTTTATGAGTAATCAGTTAGGTTCTACGGTTTATTTAATCACTTTCTTAGTTACTTATCATAATGGTAAAACGGGGGAAAAATATATTACGCAGACAGCCAAAGAGTATAATAAGATGTTTTGGACAGCTTGTGGAGGTGGTTTTATTGTTTCTTTTTTGTGTTTTATCAAAACCGGAATTGGAAATATACATGATACATCGCCACTGTTTAAAGCGTTTTTCTTTAGTGTTAATTACGCTGTTGGTTTCTGTACGATTTATTTGACACATATGACACTTGCTACAAAACAGCCTTCTATGACTGCGGCTCGTTTAGCTCGTTCGCTTGTGCCGACTTCAGGTTCTGAACTGAATGTGAAAGATTTTACAACTTTATTTGCACAATTAGTAAGAAGCCAAATGATTGCTTTTTTAGGAAATGTTGTTGCTGGTTTTGTTGTATCATTAGGAATATTTTATTTACTGAACGAAATCTTAGGATTAGAAGTTTTAAAATATTCTAAAGCTTATCATTATTGGGAAGAATTGGTGACAATGGATTGGCATATTTTTTACTTTGGAGCAATTGCTGGAGTCTTCTTATTCCTTTCAGGATTAATTTCGGGAATAACAATTAATAATCAACGTTTTCATAATATTCCAGAACGTATTTATAATCATCCCATTTTGAAGAAATCATTTTCAGAACGTAGACGAAGAAGAATTTCGAATTGGTTTGAGAAAAATATGGGTGGAGTTGTAGGTAATGTTGCATTCGGTTTTATGATGGGATGTGCTTTTTTGATTGGTGATTTTACTGGTCAACCTTTCGATATTCGACACATTACTTTCGTTTCAGGAAACTTCGCGATTGGTATTGGAGGAATGGGTTATCATTTTGATATTGGACCAATGATTATTGGTTTTATTGCAATTTTTATGGTAGGTTGGAGCAACTTCTTAGTTAGTTTTATCTTATCATTATTAATGGCAATGCGATCTAATAATATTCCTTTTTATAAGATTTTTACAATGATTTCACATACATTAAAAGCATTTTTCCGAAATCCATTACCATTTTTTATTCCGCCTTTATGGACAAAAAACAAAGAAGAAGCTTAGTTAGAAATGGAAACAAACTTAGAAAAACAATTACGTTACGATAAAGCTTATCTTAAAATGGCTTTTGAATGGGCGAATCTATCCTATTGCGAGCGCAAAAAAGTTGGTGCAATTATTGTTAAAAATCGAATGATTATTTCTGATGGTTATAATGGTACGCCAAGTGGTTTTGAGAACAAATGCGAGGATGAAGAGGGGAATACAAAATGGCATGTTTTGCACGCTGAAGCAAATGCAATTCTAAAATGTGCAACTTCTACACAATCTGCAGAAGGAGCGACATTGTATATCACACTTTCGCCTTGTACAGATTGTAGTAAACTTATTTTGCAAGCAGGTATAAAGCGCATCGTTTACATTCAACAATACAAAGACCTTTCTGGGTTAGAGTTTTTAGAAAAATCAGGAATTACAATTCGACAAATTACAGAAGAAGAATTATACATTTAGCATTTCAATGAGAAGTTTTTTCAAGGTTATTAATATCGTATTAGTTGTGATGATTATTTTCTTAATCGGTTTTATGGTTGGGAAAAAATACGACTTTGCGTTCGATGAAAACAAGGATATTGTAGGTTTGCAATATTCGGATAACGAACAAAAAATTCGTCGATTAGTTTCTTTGATTGACAATGAATATGTGAACGATGTTAATTCGGATAGTTTGGTTGATGATGCGATTCATTATATGGTTGCCAAGCTAGATCCACATAGTACATATATCGACAAAGCTTCTGTACAAAAGGCGGAAGAACAATTGAAAGGTGAATTTGTTGGAATTGGAATTCAATTTCGCACAATGAATGACACCATTGTTGTTGAACGTACGTTGCCAGGAACGAAAAATTATGGCAAACTAGAATTTGGAGATCAATTAGTTGCTGCAGATAATCAATCTTTGGTTGCAAAAGATAATAAAACGATTGAAGGTTTATTGAAAGGAAAAAAGGGTTCGGAAGTTAAATTATCTGTTATTCGCGATCAAAAACCAATTTCTGTTACGCTAAATCGTACGATTGTACCAATTCCTACGGTTACTGGAAAACATATGTTAACGAAAGATATTGGTTATCTTAAATTGACTCGTTTTTCCGAAAATTCTGCAAATGAAGTTCACGAAGGTTTACAAAATTTATTGGATCAAGGAATGAAAACTTTGGTGTTTGATTTACGTGGAAATCCAGGTGGAATCATGCATATTGCCGAAGAGATTGCCGATGAATTTTTAACGAAAAACGAATTGATTGTTTACACACAAGACAAACAAAAACGTAAAAAATATATTTACGCTACAAATAAAGGTCTTTTCGAACAAGGAAAAATTTACGTCTTAATGGACGAAAATTCTGCTTCTTCGAGTGAGATTGTTGCGGGAGCGTTACAAGATTATGGACGCGGAATTATCGTTGGTCGTCGTTCGTTTGGTAAAGGTTTGGTGCAACGCGAGATTAATTTAGGCGATGATACCAAAGTTCGTTTGACTGTTGCTAATTATTACACGCCTTCTGGTCGATCTATTCAAAAACCATTTGATAAAAAAACAGCGAAATATAGTGACGATTTATACAAACGATTAAAGTCGGGTGAATTATACAGTAAAGATTCAATCAAAATCAATAAAGATTTAGAGTTTACAGCACCTTCAGGTAAAAAAGTCTACGGCGGTGGTGGAATTATTCCTGATGAGTTTGTTGCATTAGATACAAATTCGGTTTCGAATTGGTTGTATTATAATCAAGATACAAATTATTTTAATGATTTTTTATTCAAGAAAATTTATTCAATTCACGATTTTTTCATGTTTCATAACGAAGCAATTTATTTGAAATATTTCAGTGCTGGAATGTATAGAAATGAGTTTTTAGGTGTTTTAGGAATTCCTTCAAATGAGTTTAACCCTGTCTTTTCAACAACTGTTGATAACTACATGAAAGCCACAATTGCTGGAACTTTATATGGTTCGCGTGCATTTTATCAAGTTTGGATGCCCGAAGATGAAATGATAAAGCGTATTTTTGAACTTGAAAAAATAACGAAGTAAATGCTGTGGAAAGATGCTTTGTATGACTATCAAATGTATCTGAAATTAGAAAAAAGAGTTTCTGCTAATACAATTGAAGGTTATCTACGCGATATTCAAAAATTAATTAATTATTCTGATAAACAACCTTTAGATTATTCGCAAGATGATTTGAGGGATTTTGTACACGATTTTGCATCGAGCGAATATAGCGTGCGTTCACAAGCGCGTGTGATTTCTGGCTTGAAAAGCTTTTTTGGCTACTTACAACTCGAAGATTTTAGAGAAGATAATCCGACTTCTTTGCTCGAAACTCCAAAAATTGGGATGAAACTTCCTGATGTACTTTCTGAAAAAGAAATTGATAAAATGATTGAAGTAATTGATTTATCAAAACCAGAAGGACAGCGCAATCGTGCGATTATAGAAGTGCTTTATGGATGCGGTTTGCGTGTTTCGGAATTGATAAATCTCAAAATTTCTGATCTTTTTTTTGATGATGGTTTTATTCGTGTCATTGGGAAAGGAAACAAACAAAGACTGGTTCCGATTAGCGATTATACGATAAAATATATTAACTTGTACAAAGAAAGTATTCGTATTCATCTTCCTATACAAGCTGGTTTCGAAGATTTTTTGTTCTTAAATAGACGAGGTAAAAACCTTACACGTGTGATGATTTTTACAATCGTGAAAGAATTATCGATAATTGCTGGAGTTAAAAAAACAATTAGTCCGCATACATTTCGCCATTCTTTTGCGACTCATTTATTGAAAAATGGAGCAGATCTTCGTGCAATTCAGTTAATGTTGGGACACGAAAGTATTACGACGACTGAAATTTATACGCATGTTGATCAAGAATTTATTCGAGATGCGATTATCAAATTTCATCCAAGAAATAAATAATAATCATTAACCTAAAAAGATGATAAAATCGTTTAAATTTTGTCCAAATTGTGGACATTCTATCGATCATTTTGATTTTAGAAAAATGTCGTGCAACAATTGTGATTTGGTTTATTATCAAAATGTAGCAGCTGCTGTGGCGGTTATTCTAAAAAAAGAAGATAAAATCCTTTTTACAGTTCGAAATAGAGAACCAAAGAAAGGAATGTTAGATTTGGCTGGAGGTTTTACAGACCCAAATGAATCGGCAGAAAGAACGTGTCAACGAGAGATTGAGGAAGAATTAGGAATTAAAATTCAGTTAGAGAATTTTAAGTATTTTCTTTCTCAACCTAATACATACGAGTACAAAGAAGTTCCATATAAAACGTGTGATTTAGCATTTATTGCTGATTTTCCTGATGAAGAAATTACGCTTGAAAAAGATGAAATTGCAGAAGTAAAGTGGGTTTCTATTAACGAAATTAATTTAGACGAGATTGGTTTTTATTCGTTGAGAAAAGTGGTGGAAATTTATATTAATTCTTTGAATAACTAATGCGATGTTGAAACGAGTTCAACAGGACTTGTTTTAGATACGTATTTTAAAAATACAAATAATGAAAAAAATACTTTTACTAAGTGCGTTATTTTTAACAATTGTTTCATGTAGCACGCAAAATATAGCTGTAGATTATGACCGAGATTTTGATTTTGAAACAAATAGAACATATTCTTTTACGCAAACAGGAAATTTAGGTTTGAATGATTTAGATTCTGCCAGATTATATTCGTCGATCGAAAAAGGAATGTTGTACAGAGGTTTTCAGAAATCGAATGAAGGAAGTTTAACGTTAGACGTGAAGCCTGAAGAGTTTGTTTCGAAACAACAAAATTCAAATGTAGGAATTGGAATGGGAACGGGTGGTTATGGTTTTGGAGGTGGAGTTTCGGTTGGAATTCCGATTATGTCTCAAAAATTAAATCAAAATTATACGATTTCGATGAAGGATGAGGGAAGATTAGTTTGGGAAGGAACCTTGAAAATTCAAATGCCCTTGAAAGCTTCTCCAGAAGTTCGTGCAGCGAATATTCAGAAAGGTGTAACGAAATTGTTGCAAAAATTTCCACCTAAAAAGAAATAAAACAATAGTTTGATGAAAATTTGTTATACGGTATTTCTTTGTTTAATATTTCAGTTTTGTTTTGGACAAATTAATGATTTTGAAGGTCTTTCGAATCATGAAGATTATTCATCATATCGTCAAGTTGTATTCAAAAGTTTTATGGGGTCAACTACTGAATATAATTTAAAGGAAAGTAGAGTGACAGATTTAATCTTTTATTTTTCTAAAGATAATATAGTTAGAAAAGAATCTTTTATTTATGATACGATAGGTAATTTAATAAGCGTAAATAATTATAATATAGCTAATAATGAACTTTTGTATCAAACAAATTATATCTTGAAGTATGATGATTTAGGTAGAATTTTAGAGAAAGATAAAAAAAACTATATTTATAAAGGAGCTTCTAAATTACCAGAAAAAATAACAACTCTTTATCCTGAAGTTGAAGATTCTGCTTTTAATTTAAAAAAAGAATTTTTATATGATGATTTGGGAAATGTAAAATCAGTTAAAAATTATTATACCCAAAATCAATTGCAAGTTGATATTGAACAATATCAGTATGATAAATTTCAAAATGTAGTCAAACTTGAAAGGAAAAGTATTCCAGAAAAAGAGTATCCAATAATTATGATTGGAGGTTATAATAAACATCGAACTGAAGAGTTTGAGTATGTTTATAATCAGAAACAACTATGGATAAAAAAGTATAGAGTAGTTGATGGAAAAAAGACATTGATTGCAGAAAGAGAATTTTTTCATTAAAAAAAGCCTTGATAAAATAACTTACCAAGGCTTTTTTTATTTTTTATAATTTGAAAATTAATTCGTTTTCTTCTGATTGTTGAAGTTTAGATTTTTGTAAAAGTTTCAATGTTTCAGGTTGATTTGCATTTGCTTTAGCAGCTATTTTATCTAATTTCAATTCATTTTTTGCATAATCTACAATGGCGTTTAGAACCTCTGTTCCGTATCCTTTGTTTTGAAATTTACGTTTCAAACGAATGTTGATAACTGCGCCATATTTCGTTTGACGCAAACCTCCCCAACCAACAAATCGTCCGCTTTTTTTCTCGTGAACACCCCAAAGACCAAAACCATGTTCTTGGTAATGTTTCTCCATATTTTCGATAAAAAACTTCGCTTCGTCTTCAGATTTATATGGTTTTTCGTTGACGATTTTCATCAATTCTTTGTCAGAATTTAATTGAAATAATTCGAATGCATCAATCTCAAAAAACTCTCGTAAGACCAAACTTTTTGTTTCGCAAATAACTTTCATTAAAACTTTTTAGTTGTTGCAAAGTTACTTCGATTTGGAGAATAAAAAAAGTCTTACATTTTGGTGTAAGACTTTTTATTGCTTATTTTTTTGTTCCAGTTTTTGCTGGAGTTGTTGTTTTAGGAGGCGTAGCTGTTGCTTCCGAAACCTTTTGATTAATCTCTTGTGTTAAGATTTGTCTTTTTAGATTAAAGATTTCAGTATCTTTTTGATCAATCTTAGCGTCCAAATCTTTTACTTTTTGAGTCAAATCAGCAACTTGTTTTTCTTTTTCATTCAATTGAGTATAGAAAAGTTTTGATTTTTCTCCAGAACTATTCAAAGCAGAATATAATTCTTGCAAATTAGTATCGTGCTCTTTTTGAGCCATTCTAATCATAGATTGTGCATTTGATAAAGCTGTATCTTTGATGTATAATTCGCTTTTTGTTTTTGCTAAATCTTTTTCAAGATTCTCGATTTTCAAATTCGCTAATGTCAATTCTTTAGATGTATTCGATTGATCGTCTAAAGCTTTGTAATAATTAGCTTCCAATTCTTGGTGTTGTTTCTGAGGAACGCAACTTGCAATTGCAAAAAGAGCGAAACAACAAAGTACAATTTTTTTCATTTATATAATCTTAAACGTCTAATTCTAATAAAACAGGACAATGATCTGAGTGCTTCGCATCTGGTAAAATCGTTGCTCGTATCATATTTTTTTCTAATGTATTACTCACCATATTGTAATCGATTCTCCAACCTTTGTTATTATTGCGCGCATTTGCACGGTAAGACCACCACGAATAATGATGAGGTTCTTTTACAAAATAACGAAAAGAATCGATCATATTACATTCATCAAGAAAAGCAGTCATCCATTCTCTTTCGACAGGTAAAAAACCAGAAACTTTCGCATTACGAACAGGGTCGTGAATATCAATTGCTTCGTGACAAATGTTATAATCGCCACAAATTACAATGTTTGGATGAGAGATTTTAAGTTCTTTGACATAATCTTTAAAATCTTCGCAAAATTGTAATTTAAAATCTAATCGATCAATATTTGTTCCACTTGGCAAATACAAACTAATTACCGAAACATTGTCAAAATCAAGTCTCAAAACGCGACCTTCTCTGTCAATATAATCTATTCCAGTTCCTATTTGTACATGATTTGGTTTTATTTTCGAGAAAATAGCCACTCCGCTGTATCCTTTTTTCTCGGCAGCATGCCAATAAATGTGATAACCCAATTCCTCAAAAGGTTTTGTGTCCACTTGTTCTTGCATAGCTTTTGTTTCTTGAATACATAAAACATCTGGTTGTGCAGCCTCTAACCATTCAACCAAACCTTTTGTCATCGCAGCGCGAATTCCATTTACATTGTAACTGATGATTTTCATAGTTAGCGAAATTACTAAATATTTATGACGGATTGATTTAGAATGATAAATAAAGTGAATATTTTTTGTAACTTTTTAGAAGTTAATGCGTCTATATAATAAAAGACATCTATATGAAATACATTTTTCTTCCAATTTTAATATTCAGTTCGTTAGGATTTGCGAGTTGTTCGGTCGATTTAAATTCTAAATCACCAGCTTCTAATTATTTAGATCGAGTAGAAGCGAGTAGTAATACAGTTACGGAAACGCGTAAAGTTGCTTCTTTTGAAGGGATTGACGTAAGTAGTGCAATAAGTGTTACAGTTGAGGATGGTAATTATAATGGTCAAATTTCTGTTGAAGCACCAGATAATATTATGAATAGAATCACGACTGAAGTGAAGAATGGTGTTTTGGTGATGAAAATTAATGGAACAGTAAATTTGAAAAATTCTTCTATTAAAATTAAATTCTCACATCAAAAATTACGTTCATTTAATCTTTCTGGAGCAACGAATGTAACGGTTTTACCAACGCAAAAAGTAGAAAAAATGGCGGTTGATTTATCAGGAGCAAGTAATTTGAAATTAGACGTTGTTTCTAACTCTATTTCGGTTGATAATTCTGGTGCCTCAAGTATGAAAATTTCTGGAAATGTACAGGATTTAAATATTTCGGTTTCGGGAGCTTCTTCATTTGTTGGAAAAGAATTGAAAGCTGCGAATGTAGTGGTTGATTGTTCAGGAGCAAGTTCTACAACAGTTTGGGCCGTGAATAGTTTGACTGCTGATAGTTCTGGAGCGAGTTCTGTTCGTTATGTAGACGAAAATGGCTTGAAAACTAAAGTGAGTACTTCGGGAATGTCTTCTATCAAAAGAATAAACTAATAGTTTTTTGTTTAAAACTATATTACGTTAATATTTAGTACTACAAAAAAAATCGGATGAATTTCATCCGATTTTTTAATATCTATTTTTTTTTATTAGAATTGCCAACCTAATGTCAATAAGAATAAATTGTTGTTTAATTTAACTTTTGGAGCATAAGTGTTAGGTAAAGAAACAAATTCATTATTAGTATTAATATAATCTGTTCCACCAATCAATTGTTGATATTTTTGAGTTTGATATTGATAAGCCGCATCTATATAGAATCCACCAAAATCATATCCTAAACCAAAACTTGCACGATTAATATCTCCTTGAAATGCTTTCGATAAAACAGCTGCATTTGTTACAACATTGTTTTCGTTTGCAATATCCATTGTAAAATCTTTGTAAGGAGAAGTTACATAATTATAACCCGCTCTTACTTTGAAACGATCTACACGGTATTCTGCACCAACTCTAACTTCACTTGAATTTTTTACAAAATCATTGATGAAATTATTAGAAGAATTAAAATATTGTGATGGTTTTAATTTTGTATCATTGTTCATGTGGTACGTATAATCAGCACCAAGTGATAAATTTTTACCAACAACAAAACCTAAACTTCCTACAAGGCGACCACCACGTGTCATATCGTAATCAGAAGAATACATATAATAAGAATCTACAGCAGTTCCGTTATTGATGAAGTTTGCTGCATAATAATCTTCCGAAACATTGTACCAAACAGGAGAATGATAAGCCGCTCCTAAACGTACATTGTGATTCACTTTGTAAATAGCACCTAAAGAGAAAGAAAATCCTTGCCCAATTTCACTATATGGAGCTCCATCTGCATTGTATACATAAGTTTTTCCATTGTCGTCATCACGCTCTGCATATTGTTCGTATCCCGAATAGTTAGTTTCGTGGAAGTTTAATCCAAATCCTAAGTAGACTTTGTCGTCATAGCTAGTTCCTAAATTAACAGAGAATTTAGATTTGTATCCATCTATATCTTTAATGTAACCATTGAAAGTTCCATTTGGATTATCAAATTTAATTCCTTCATTTGTTCCAATTGATGAATAATTGTCTAAACGCTGATTAAGATAAGCGACACCAACTGTGAAACGATTCCATTTTGAAGCTTCATTTGCAAAAACAAATGTTCCTCCAAATTGTTGGAAATCAAAATTACTTTCAGATTCTTTGATATTTGTTCCGAAATTAGTTTTGTTACTAAAAGTAGAAACACCAGCTGTTACTTGTACGTCAGAGTTAATTGCTACTCCTAATCCAGCAGGATTTTGCTCGACAGAAGTAATGTCACTTCCTAATGCACCAACAGCCCCACCAACACCAATATATTTAGCATTTCCGCTGTTAATATCTTGCGAATATAAATTTATAGCATTTGTAGAATACTGAGTTTCGTACCCTTTGTTTTGTTGTGCAAAAGCCAATGTACCAGCTAAGGTACAAAGGCTTAATAATATTTTTTTCATTTATATATGATCTAAATCTAGTTATCTTCTTCCTCCACCACGAGAACCTCCGCCTCCTGTGCTACTTCCGCGAGAACCACCTCCCATGCTTCCGCTACTCATACTGCTACCTCTACTTGGAGAAGGTGTTGAATATGATGAACGAGAATTGTTCATGCTATTTGTTCTGTCATAGCTTCTTGTTGGTTGTTGATATTGTTGCGCTTCGCGAGTCGGTCTTGTGTTGTAAGTAGGCTGTTGTGTTTGCGCTGGTCTTACTTCACGAGTTGGACGTGTGTTATTCATTTGCCCTTGATCAACAGTAGGTCTTACTTCTCTTGTAGGACGAGTTCCGTTAATTTGACTTTGGTCTACACTTGGTCTTACTTCACGAGTTGGACGTGTATTATTCATTTGTCCTTGATCAATAGTAGGTCTAACCTCTCTTGTAGGACGAGTTCCGTTAATTTGACTTTGGTCTGTACCTGGTCTAACTTCGCGAGTTGGACGTGTTGTAGTATTAATTGTATTATCACGAGTAGGTCTTAAACCTGTAGAGATTTGGTTGTTTCTACCATTTAAGCTTCCAACAGGACGAGTAGAATTAATCGTGTTATTTAAACGACCACCGTTTCTGTAACCTGGTTGAGAATAAATTCCTCTTGGACGATTGTATCCATATCCGTAATAACCTGGATATCCGTAACCGTAACCCCAACCGTTATTCCAACCGTAGTAACCTCCATAATATCCACCATAGTAAGGTCTATTCCAACCCCAACCATAATATCCATTATACCATGGATCGTTCCATCCCCATCCGAATGAAATACCAAATCCGTTTCCGTACCATCCACCATACCAAGGATTGTAATATCCCCAACGATATGGATTGTAGAAACCTCCCCATCCGTAATTGTACCAAGGATAGTTGTTCCAGATATTAATTTCTACACCATCATTACGTCCCCAGTCATAATTACTTGATCCGTTATAAGTAAGTGTGTAATCGTTGTTTCCAAAATAATTGTAACCACCTAAACCATATCCGTTAATTTTAACTTTGGTTGCTGATTTAGATTGAGTATTATCATTTGTACTATCAACATCATCTTGGTAATAAAATTGTTCAGCACCATTTCCTTCTGCATCAAAGTATGGACTACCAATTTTTATTTCCCCTTGATTTTCTTGTTCTCCTTGCTCGTTTCCATATTGTGGTTGAGCTTGTTGATAGGTTTTATCTGTTTTCGGATTATAGTAAACTCCGTCGCTTTCGTAACCACTTGGTTGATAAGTCGAACAAGATGAAATTCCTAATGCAGCCACAAGAATTAATGTAGTTGCAGAAATTTTATTAGAAATTTTATAAACTTTGTTCATAATTATAAATTTACATCGTTTGTAATAATTAAATTTGCATAAATTTAAAGGCAATTTTTATGCCAAGTAAAGATACGAAACTTATCAACAAATATAAAAGATTATGGCAAAATTAACAACTCGTGCTGAGGATTATTCTAAGTGGTACAATGAGCTTGTTGTAAAAGCAAATTTAGCTGAAAATTCCAAGGTTAGAGGGTGTATGGTGATCAAACCATATGGCTATGCTATTTGGGAAAAACTACAAGCAGAATTAGACAAAAGATTTAAAGAAACAGGTCATCAAAATGCTTATTTCCCCTTATTTGTTCCTAAAAGTTTATTCGAAGCTGAAGAAAAAAACGCAGAAGGTTTTGCAAAAGAATGTGCGGTTGTAACGCATTATCGATTGAAAAATGATCCTGATAACAAAGGAAAGTTGATTGTAGATCCAGAAGCAAAATTAGAAGAAGAATTAATTGTTCGTCCAACTTCAGAAGCAATTATTTGGAGTACATACAAAGGTTGGATTCAGTCGTACCGCGATTTACCAATTTTGATTAATCAATGGGCAAATGTTGTGCGTTGGGAAATGCGTACGCGTTTGTTTTTGAGAACTGCCGAGTTTTTATGGCAAGAAGGGCATACAGCTCACGAAACAAAAGAAGAAGCAATTGCGGAAGCGCAACAAATGCAAGAAGTATATGCGGATGTTGTAGAGAATTTTATGGCAATTCCAGTTGTAAAAGGAAGAAAGTCAGATTCTGAGCGTTTTGCGGGTGCTGATGATACCTATACAATCGAAGCGTTGATGCAAGATGGTAAAGCTTTACAAGCGGGAACTTCTCACTTTTTAGGGCAAAACTTTGCAAAAGCTTTTGATGTTAAATTCGCAAGCAAAGAAGGAAAACAAGAATATGTTTGGGCAACTTCTTGGGGAGTTTCTACTCGTTTGATGGGTGCATTAATTATGACGCATTCTGACGATTTAGGATTAGTTTTACCTCCAAAGTTAGCGCCAATTCAGGTTGTTGTTGTTCCAATTTATAAAACAGAAGAACAATTAGAAGAAATTCGTCAAGTGGTGGATAAATTTTCGTCTGAATTGAAAGCGAAAGGAATTTCGATCAAATTTGATGATGATGATAAAACGAAACCAGGTTGGAAATTTGCTGAATACGAATTGAAAGGTGTTCCTGTACGAATTGCAATTGGACCAAAAGATTTAGAAAAAGGTCATGTTGAGGTTGCTCGTCGTGATACATTAGAAAAACAATTTATTGCGTTGGATAATGTGTCAACTGAAGTAGAGAAATTATTAGAAGATATTCAAACTAATTTATTCCAAAAAGCGTCAGATTTTAGAGATACTCACACAACAGAAGCAACAACTTTTGAAGAGTTCAAAGATATTATCGAAAATAAAGGTGGTTTTGTTTCAGCTTTATGGGACGGAACAGAAGAAACAGAAGAAGCGGTGAAAAATGCGACGAAAGCAACAATTCGTTGTATTCCTCAAGCTTTTGAAACGCCTACAGAAGGAGTTGATGTTTTCTCTGGAAAACCTGCAAAATACAGAGTTTTATATGCGAAAGCATATTAATTTACTAAACAATAATTAGCAAAAAAACTTTCCAAAATAAAAAAGGAGCTATTAATTAGCTCCTTTTTTATTTTTCTTGGCATGTAATTCTTTCAAATTAGTCAAGGTGAATTATTAAAAAATATAGAAAAGACTTTATAGAAGGAGGTCGTTATAGTTTAGATTAAAATTATGTTTAGATCATTTATTTCAATTTTAGGTGGAGCATATCATTGGTATAAAGAAGGACGAAAAGAGACTTTTTTAAAAGGAGTGATTTTAAAAAATTCTTCTCAAGAAGAAATGACAAGGGATTATTACACTGGATTAAAGTTTTTTTTAATATTTGGAACAATAGTAACTGTCCTACTTATATTATATAAAAAGATAACAAATCAAGAAATATCATAAAGAAGTGTAGTTTTTAAGATGTGTTGTTATTTTATAAAGTTGCTACATTTTTAACATATAATTTCTTAAATTTACTTGCAGAAGTTCTTTGAGAGTAGAGTGTTAAAAAATGTTTTGTAAACATTTTTAGCGAACGAGCCAGATTGTTGTAGAGGTGATAGTAGTATAGAAGGATAACTTTTAATTATGTATACAATTACGCCGATCATTTTGATTCATGAGTGAAAAGCTTTGATAAAGATTTTCATGAAATGACCCGAGTGAAGCGAGTGTAAGATTGAGCTATCAAAAAGAAGCAAATGGCTCGTTAAAAATATTGGAGGAGAACAACTATTATCCTTTTGGATTGAAACATAGTGGATACAACAATACCAATCTTGCGAATACTAACTATAAATACAAATCAATGATTATGGAGAAAAAAGTTTTGAGTAAACTTTTAGCGAACATACCGCACGAAGTGCTGAACTACAAGATGAACTTGGGCTGAATTTGTATGATTTTGAAGCTAGAAATTATGATCCTGCTTTAGGTAGATGGGGAGTCATTGATCCGCTCGCTGAAAAATATTTAATGGATTCTCCATATTCTTATGCAGTAAATAATCCTGTTTACTTTATTGATCCTGATGGTAAACAAATTGCAGGACCAGGAGACGAAGATGACCCTATTGAACTTCAAACAGCGGTAGTTTATGCATCAAAATCTAATAATTCAGGATTTTCAGGACTTAATATTACAATACCTATGCCTGACCTTAAGTCAGCCTTTTTTGGTAATCATGTCGATGGTGCTTATAAACGTATACTATCTACAGAAGAAGGTAGAGAAAAATATGGTAAAATGCAGAAAGCTAAAAGAAATGGAGAAAAAGCTGTAGTCGCTTTCTTTGGAGTAATGGCAGCACCTGTAGTATTAGGAGAAGTTGTTGTCTACGGGTCTATTAAAGTTGTTGCTGCAAAAGCTATTGTCAGTACAACTGCTCAAATATCTACCTTTGAAAATTTAGAAGACTTTAAAGCCTTTGATGTCGCAGATGTAGCCGCAGATACTTTTCTTATTCCAGGGGTATCGGGAGCTGTTGGGGGCGCAATAGATTATAAACCATTAAAAGGTGGTTTAAATATTAATTCTGATGCTAATACAATTATTGTAAATAGTGCAACGAGTTTAATTTCAGCAGGTATGGGCTCAAGATTTAACTCGTCTGTATCTCAAATGCCAACTGCAACACAAGCTGTAACTGAAGCAATGATTAGTTTACCTCACGCTATCACAGAACAACAAGTTAATAAATCATATAATGAATATCGAAATAAATAAAACTAAATTATTTTTAATAATTATTGTTATTATATTTATAACAGTAAGTTTAATGGGTACTTATTTAAGAAATGATTTTAAAAAAAATTATATATATACTATAGCGACTATTGATGGAGTTTCTATTTTCGGACGTAGTGCTACTAATAGTATTAATTTTAAGTATTATTATAATAATGATATGAAAATTAGTAGTTATAGTTTTCCAAATGATAGCACAAGATATTATAAGTCGCAAATAGGAAAAAGGGTTTTAGTGAAAATGAGTGATAAAAAATGGTCATATACACTATATTCAATTAATAAATTATATATTAATAAACCAGTACCAGACAGTATAAAAGAAGCTCCATCAGAGGGATGGAAAGAATTACCTGTCTGGGCAAAATAAAATAATTCACGATAAAGCAAAAGGCAAACGTTTGTTTGCCTTTTGTTATTTTATAAAGTTCTCTCAATTCATATTGTTTAACGCAAAAAATAATACACTAACTAAAATGTATTTTTTGATGTATCTTCTTCGATAATCCTTCGACCGTTGTTCGACTGTTGTTCGACAAAACAACCTTTTTCTCGAACCATTGTCGAAGGACACTCGAACAAACCCCGAAGAAATAGGCTATTTTGTTATTATAAAATATAGACGACAAAATAAGAGGTATACCTTGTTGTGTAAAGTGTTTTTGGAATGTGAAATAATTTGAATTATTGTTCAATAGATAGTAAGATTTACTCCTACTTTATAGCATTATTATTTCTCATACGTTAATAATGGAATGTAAAAAGAGTTTTATCTACTAAAATAAAATTAAAAACTGCAAGACAATTGGCAGAAGTTAAATAAATAAAGGCTCCAAGTTGGAGCCTTTATTATATATTAACCATTTTGAAAAACTCGTATAACTTGATTTCCCTAGATGTACATATTTTTTCAAGTGTAGTGATAGGAATATTATACTCAATATAATCTTTATCTTGAGATGCTTTTTTAATCTTTCTAACAATACTTTCTTCTATATTATGCTCATCAGCAAACTTTCTTTGTGAATCAGAATTTATTATCCAATTATAATATATGTATTTACATATACGTCTGTTTACGTTATCCATTGTAACAATAATAAGAGTAGTATGTAAAAATATTGCGGTCGATAGTGCGCAATTAAAAATATATTATTATATTTGTTATCAGATAGTTAAAAAATAAAGTAATTGTACTTTAATCTCGCTTTTGAAAACTGGTAATTTTTGTAGCAACGAGAAAATAAGTAAATTTGCTCACGACCTAGGCGTGGGCTCTCTTATTGTTGCAAGGTATACCAGTACCTCAAAAGCTTTAAGATGAGTTCATGCCTTTTTTGTTTTGGTCGTTTCTTCCATAACAATAGCATTGGACTTCATACGTTACACTTGGTTTAATTCCTCTACAAATCAAGTAAAATACTCTCTCTAAAAATATGTGTTTCTTATAATAGAAATACACAGACGGTTATTAGATTCTATTAGAATTGTAAGATGTATATAGTAGGTGTTAGATATTAGTATTGAGATTTTAGAATTGTAAGATGTTTTTAAGTATTAAGTAAAATGTAAAAAGTATTATGTATTCAGATTAAGGATGAGGTTTTGAGATAAGTTCCTTTAGATTTGAAAATCTTAAATTGTAGTATAAAAAGAAGAGAAAAGAGTTTGAGTACACTATAACGAGT
>NZ_JACAGF010000025.1:0-26159 GCF_030324345.1 Empedobacter sp. R750
TTGAAGAATTTAATCAACAAAAAATTAGTTATAAAAATGTAGCTTAACTAATACTCCTATTTTTGTTTGCATATCCATTGAGCAATTTATATGAATTGGATTTGCAAACCCGATCGCGCGGATTTGCAATCCGTGCATTAAATACAATAAGTTCATTGAAATAAAAGTGTAGTATGTCAACAAAATACAAAGCAACCGATAGTAGCAGTGTATATTTTATAACCATAACAACAGTAGAATTGTATAGATAAAGTCACGGATTGCAAATCCGCGACATCGGTGTATCAGATGAGTTGGTAGACAATTTTAACACAATTTATCACTAACAATATATGACAAAATCAACTTTTACCATTGATTATCAAACAAAAATCTGTTCCAATTATTCTGATAAATTAATAAAATATGGTAAAACGAGGAATGGAAACCAACGTTATAAATGTAAAAATTGTCAAAAAACAAGAGTTGAAATTTATAGTTACAATGCTTATCTCACAACAATAAATTACAATATTGTTCAGCTGACAAAAGAAGGTTTGGGTATAAGAAGTACAGCTCGTTATTTAAAAATCTCAACAACCATGGTGTACAAAAAGTATTCATATTTTAACGAAATATTAGTAATATCCGATAAAAGAATCAGTCTTATTTATTACAATTTAATATTATTGGTTAAATAATTCTTGATTTGTTTTGCTCTTTAATGATATAAATAATTTGTTTTTGAATCCAAACAGGTGCATATTTCAATTGCTTTTGAATAACCTTTTCGTCTTTAATATTTGTATGAAGAAAATAAATTAAAATAAAAATTTAAAATCAAGTCCCTTATTAGGTTTAGTTATTTTTTCAAATTTTTCAATCTCTTTTTTCAATTGAGAAGAGTATTCTTGTCTCATAAAATTTCTGAAAATAGATATGTCATTTTTTTCTCTAGTTTCAATTAAAGCCTCGATATAATCTACTTTAGATTCTGAATTAACGATTGCTAGAGGAAGGTTGTAATATTGTTGAATGTAATTCATTAATAATCTCGAGCTTCTTCCATTTCCATCATAAAAAGGATGAATTGACACCATATTAAAATGAGCGTCAAAAGATAAATTTAATTGATCTTCTATGGTTTGAATTGTATTCATTTTATTTTGAATATTAATGACTAAATCATTCATCAACCTTTCGACTTTATCATAATTACGAAAATAAGTATTTCCAGCCATTACATTTCCTTTTCTAAATTCTCCTTTACTAGCATCAACAGTTCCAAGAATGGTTTCGTAGACTGATCCAGTATTTTTTAAAACAAATGCTCCAATATTTTTAATTAATTCTATAGAAATAGGTGTCTTATTATTAGCTTGTTCAAGTATGTGAACTAAAGCTTTATAATGATCTGTTACCATTAAAGAATGTTCTAAAGACTTTCCTTTAGGAGTTAAACCATCATTAATTAAAACTGAAGCTTCAATTTCAGTTAAAGTTGATCCCTCCAATACTGTTGAATGATAAACAACAGAAATTAGATTAAACTTATCATGATCGATTGTTCTATCTATTCCAAGTTCTTTATATTTTTTTATTAAGGATTCCATTTTTAATTGAGCTTATCTTGACTTTTTATAAAAAATTAAAAGGATTGTGGAATATGTATTCTAAAAACAATTCCTCATTCTAGATAGAGGATGAAGCGCTAAGCAAAGATATAATAGAATTGTGCAATGTCAAAAGAATTTTTATCAGAACTTAAGATAAATACCTTGAGTTAAACGTTTTCCTTTTTTTTCTAGTTCTAAGTACAATAATACTTTACGAACATTATCAGAAGAACTATAATCAATAAAGTCATCCAAAAAAATATTTCGCCAAAAGGAGATTTTGAAATTTTTGTTTCTATTTGATTTTTAGATGTTTCTGTCATATTTATACTGTAATAATTGTAACAAATTTTGTTGATTTTTGTGACATTATATATAATTATAGTAATTCTATATCTTGTAACTTTCGCCCAAATTCATCTTTCACGTTTTTTTGACCTACTTCTTTAAAAATGCACTGTCTTTTTAAAGTTTATAAGTTTACAAATATAGCTTGGGTTAGCTTTTTCAAATCCATCTAACATCCCCATTATTTAGCTCTGTTTTCAAATTAAGATTTGTTAAGTGCAATATATTGCACTATTTATATGCTTTTAGACTAAAAACGAGCAACACTCTTTAGAAAGTGCAATTTATTGCACTTTTCTTGTTTTATATCTAATTTCTTTCTAAATTTACATTAAAAGTGCATTATATGACACTATTATTAATCGAACAGATAAAAGAACGTCGTAAAGTTTTAGATATTACACAAGAATCATTAGCAGATATTTCGGGTGTAGGTTTACGAACATTAAAACAATTTGAAAGTGGAAAAGGTAATCCCACCTTAGAAACATTACAAAAATTATGTGATGCCTTAGGATTAGAAATTAAATTAGAGGTTAAAACAATTGAATCATGAGAATTGCTCAAATTTTATATAAAGGAGAAAGGGCAGGAGTTCTAACGCAATTGGATAATGGTCGCTTTCATTTTATCTATAATGAAAATTGGTTATCAGATGATTCTAAACCATCAGTCAGTTTAACATTGCCTAAAAATCAAATTGAATTCGAATCAGAATCATTATTTCCTTTTTTCTATCATCTATTACCTGAAGGTGTAAATAAACGAATGATTTGTAAAACATATAAGATTGATGAAGATGATGCTTTTGGAATATTATTACAAGCATCGAAAGTAGATACAGTAGGTGCAGTAACAATAGAAAGAATGTAAAATGAAAATAGAATTAAATAATTGCCCAGGTTCTTTAAAAGAAAATTTTAATACCTACAGTTCTACTGTAGTAAAGAAGATGTTTAATGGAAAAAAAGTCGATCCAATTTTAAATTATACTTCGCCAACTGATCGTAAGGATAAAAGTAGTTTTAACCAAAATCAAACACATATTTCTATTTCAGGATTTCAAGAGAAATATTCTTTAATTCTTGATGGTAATGAATTACGATTAACGAATGAAATTGAAAGTGGTCTATATATTCTGAAACCGATATCTGATTTACCTAAAAATAGTGAATTTGCACCAGCAAATGAACATTTAACGATGCAAATCGCTAAACAAATTTTTAAAATTGAAACAGCAGAAAATGTATTAGTTTTTTTTGAAGATGGAAGTCCAGCTTATCTTACGAAGCGTTTTGATTACAATGAAAATGGTGAAAAATTAGCAGTAGAGGATTTCGCTTCTTTATTAGGGAAATCACCTGCGACAGATGGAGAACAATATAAATATGAGGGGAATTATTTGGAGTTATTTGATGCTTTAAAAAAATATGTACCTGCTTGGAAAATAGAAGCGCCTAAGCTATATACATTAATCGTATTCAATTATCTGTTTTCCAATGGAGATGCTCATTTAAAGAATTTTTCATTAATCGAAACTCAACAAGGCGATTTTAAATTAAGTCCAGCTTATGATTTATTAAATACTAAAATTCATATTGACGATTCAGATTTTGCATTAAAAGAGGGATTATTACCTAAATCAATTTCAAAAGGAAAAATAATAGACCAATTATTTTTGTTAGGTGAGAATGCAAAAATGACAGAAAAATCAATCATAAAAGTCATTCAAAATCTATCTTCTAAGGAAGATCAAGTGGTAGATTTAATTGGTAAATCGTATTTATCAGAAAAATTAAAACGTAATTATTTGCAAAGTTATCAGCGTCGATTGAAGAAACTGAGAATAGTTATAGATTGAAAAAATGAACAAGGAGATTTCCTTAGCACATTTTTTATAATTTATCCTATAAGCAAAATGGAATAGGTTATTCCTTCTTTTCAACGTAATTTTATAAGCGAAATAATAGAATCAAAAATGAAAAAAATAGATATTATAACTTTAGATCATTTAGATCAAATTGATCAAGCATCTTTTAATCAACCAAAAATTATTTATAAACACAGTACAACTTGTGGATTATGTGATATTATTTGGGATATTGTAAAAGAAAGCGATTTTGAACTGAATTATTTAGATTTATTAACGTATAGAACACTCTCTAATGAGATTGAACGACGATACAATGTTCAGCACGAATCACCGCAAATCCTAATTATAAAAGATGGAAAATGTGTGTACAATGCATCACATCGTAAAATAAAAAATGAAGAAATTCAGAAACAATTAGATTTATTCGATTAAAGAATCTTCGGTTTGATTTCCTAACAGGAAAACTAAATTACGTTCGTGTTCATCAATAAAATCTTCACCTGTATAAAAAGTTTCATCTACGACAACATATATCTTTAACCCCTTATTTAACTTTGAGTCTTTAAACACTAAATGACTTACAAAATATGTACTCAAATTATCATCGAAATTTTTGGTACGACTATCAAATCTAAATTGGGCATGATTTCGTGGTCCCGAATATTTAGTTTCAACTTCTACTTGATTTTCTTCTTTCAGAACATTGATATAATTTCTTAAAAACGAAAAAGCTTCTTCGCGAGCAACAATCGGATCATCATTATAAAATGAATTAATTGTTACTTCTTTTGTTTCTTGATCGAATAGTGTTTCGACTTCATAATGAACTTTTAATTTCATAATCTTCTATTTTAAAATTATGAAGCAAACCTATGACTACACAACTATCAGATTACGATAGTCTAAAAAATAATTATAAAAATATCTAAAAGACTTGTTTTGGCGGGATGGTTTATGACCTTTGTAATATAAATTAAAAACAAGAAAATATGCCTATAATTACAATTGAATTGTCTGATGAACAATTAAAAAAAGTGAAAGAAACCCTGAGTTATAATGGTAATTTAGATTTGAAAGAAGAAACTTTTAATGGAAGTTCAATTGAGTTGGATTTACTTCCATTTATACACATGATGACAGTAAAAGGGTATAAAGAAGAATATATTGGTGCTGTGTTCGTGGAGATTCCGAAGGAGTAGATTTTTAAAAATCAATAAATCTTATGAGGTTTCTATTTTTATGAGATTTGTTAGATGTTTATTGGTACTTTATTAGTAATTTACAGCAATTTTTTAGAAAATGACACAACAACATATCAAACAACTCGAAATAGAATTATGGGAAGCAGCAGACGAATTGCGTGCGAATTCGAAACTGACTGCTGGTGAATACAAAGACCCTCTGTTGGGATTGATTTTATTGCGATTTGCGGAGAATAAATTCATAGAAGCCAGAGCACAATTAGCAGAAACCCTTCCGATTAATCCACGCACCAAACAACGAAGAGAAGCCACCAAAGACGATTATGCGGCGATGGGTGCGATGTATTTGCCCGAGAAAGCGCAATATTCGTATTTAGCGGCTTTGCCCGAATCGGAAGATTTAGCCGAAGCAGTGAACGATGCGATGAAATTGATCGAGGCAGAATACGAAGATTTAGCAGGTATTCTTCCGAAAAACTTCCACGATTTAACGCCCGAAGATGATACGGATAGCAATCTACTGGCAAATCTAATTCGTATTTTCAATAGTGATTCGGTGCGCAATGCCAAAGGCGATGTATTTGGGCGTGTGTACGAATATTTCCTAATGAAACTCTCGATGATGGGTGCAGGTGCACAAGAAGGAGGCGAATTCTTTACGCCACCGTCTTTGGTACAGTTGATTGTCAATTTCATTCAACCGAATCATGGTATTATCCATGATCCTGCTTGTGGGTCGGGAGGTATGTTTGTGCAAACGGCACATTTTATCAAAGATCATCTCAATAAAAAAGTAAACGAAGCCATTACGGTGTACGGTACCGAGTACAAATCGAATACCACGAAATTGGCGAAGATGAACTTAGCGATACACGGCATTGAAGGGAAAATTGCTAACAACAATTCCTTTTATTCGGATCCACATGAGTTGTATGAAAAGTGTGATTTCGTAATGGCAAATCCACCGTTTAACGTGGACAAAGTAGATGCGAAAAACAAGTTTCTGGCAGAAGATAAACGTTTGCCTTTTGGTGCGCCTTTAACAGGAAAAGGAAGCATTGGTAACGGAAATTACTTATGGATTCAGTACTTTATGAGTTACCTGAATGATACCGGACGTGCAGGATTTGTAATGGCGTCTTCGGCGACGGATGCCGGAAATGCCGAAAAACGTATTCGTGAAGAATTGGTGAAAACCGGCAATGTAGATTGTATCGTTTCTATCGGGAACAACTTTTTTTATACGCGTTCGTTGCCTTGCCACGTTTGGTTTTTTGATAAGGGGAAACGTCCTGAAAATAAAAAGAACATCTTAATGATCGATGCACGTAATGTGTACCGAAAAGTAACGACGACGATTAACGATTTCTCGGAAGAGCAATTAGAAGGTCTTACTGCAATTATGGCGCTTTACAGAGGCGAAAAGCCGGAAGTAGCTGCCGATAATGCTTGGTTTAACGAGCATTTCCCGGATGGAACCTATCGTGATATCGAAGGATTGTGCAAAATTGTGACGCTAGACGAAGTGGTGGAACAAGATTACAGCCTTACGCCAGGACGTTATGTAGGGGTGAATATAGACATTGATATGGATTTTGATTACCAAAGCCGTATGCAAGCGCTCCACAGCGAATTAGCCACTTTGAACGAAGAAGCCAACCAATTGATGAACCAAATTCAAGCGGTGAAATTATGAGAAAGGGTTGGAAAGAGGTTACAATAGGCGATCTTGGACAGGTTGTAACAGGTAATACACCTCCAAGAAAAAATCCTGAGTATTATGGAAAACATACTTTATTTGTAAAACCAACAGATGTTTCTGAAGGTGAGAAATATACATATCATCCAGATGAATGCTATTCAGAATTAGGATTTAAAAAATACATTAAAAGCCTTATTCCTAAAGGATCAACTTGTGTTGTAACTATTGGTAGTATTGGTAAGAAGATGACTAAGGCGCATTGTGATTTATTTATTAATCAAGCAATGAATGCTGTAATACCTAATGATAATTTCGATGAAGAATTTGTCTATTATGTTTTGAAGTTCAACTTATCTCAATTAAAGACTTTTGATTCTGGAACTGCGTCTGGTAGAGAAAATGTTTCAAAATCGTCTTTCTCTAATATAAAAATTAAAGTTCCGATAGATAAAAACGTTCAACAAAGGATTGGTGAAATTTTATCGGTTTATGATGATTTGATTGAGAACAACCTCAAGCGCATCAAAATTTTGGAAGAAATGGCACAGCAAACCTACGAAGAGTGGTTTGTGCGTATGCGTTTTCCTGGGCAACAATCCGCAACCATCAATCCCGAAACGGGCTTGCCGGAGGGTTGGGAGAAGGTGAAGTTGGGGGATATTGCAAAAATAACTTTTGGTTATCCTTTTAAAGCAAATGACTTTAATTCTGAATCTAAAGGTACACCAATTATTAGAATTAGAAATATTCCAAAATCAGAAACATCTGATTATACTACTGAAATAGTTGATGATAAGTACATTGTGAATAATGGTGATATACTTATTGGAATGGATGGAGAGTTTTATTTGAATTTTTGGACAGGAAATAAGGGGTATCTGGTGCAACGAGTTTGTCGATTAGTTGCTGTTGATTACTCAAATCAAGGGTATTTGTTAGAGGCTTTAAGGGCTCCAATTAATTATTACCAAAATTCAATAGATGGGGCAACCGTAGCTCATTTAGGAAAAAAGCATCTTGATGAGATAGAAATTGTTTTACCTAACATTGATTTGTCATTTTTTCAAAATTTAATGAATCAGAAAATTAATTTATCTAACCAAAACCAACGTTTACGCGAGGCACGAGATATTTTGTTGCCACGCTTGATGATGGGGATGATTGAGGTGTAGAAAATAAACTAAAACTAAACTACTATAAAAAAATGTTTACAGAATTAGAAAAATACAAAACAAACGGGCATTTTTTCTTCGAGAAAAATGACAACCTTAGAAATAAAAGTAAAGATGTTCCTAATCTACCAGGAGTTTACTATATCCTAAAATTAGCTAAAGGTAAAGTGGAATTGGTTTACATAGGAAAATCTGGTTCTATGTTACAAAATGGTCAATTCAAAGATCAATTATTGAATAAGAGATTAAATAATAAACAGGATGGTATTCGAAGAGAATACTATTTCTTGAATAAAATAGAGGAAGAAAACATTGAAGCTTTGGATATTTATTGGTTTGTTACCGTGGATGATGAACATAATGATTTACCAGGTTATGTTGAGGGATTGTTATTACAACGATACTTTGAAGTCTACGGCTGTTTACCACCATGGAATAAATCTTTTTAAACCAAAACCAACGTTTACGCGAGGCACGGGATATTTTGTTGCCACGCTTGATGATGGGGATGATAGAGGTGTGATGAATGACTAACTAAAACTAAACTACTATAAAAAAACTTTAAATTATGAAAATTGAAAAGAATGATAACTTCATAAATTGGTTAATAGCTAATAATATTACATCTAACGAAAGTGCTATAAGCTATGATTCTTACGTGCGTAATGCTTTATTGTGCCTTGAATTGAATATGTCACAAGTTCAAGATGTAAATGCAGTTGAAGAGGTAATTGATGTGTTATCAAGAAAAGATACTGCTCAAAAATATGAGAAATCTATAAAAACAATACAAAATTATTTATCAGGTTTACGTGCTTATGGAGAGTTTGTAAATGACACTTCTACTTATGTAGAGGGTACAGCTGTCAATCTTCCACTGATAGTAGATACAAGTTTAGATCAAGTGTATGTACAAGAAGATTTGTTTAAAAATTTCGTGTTTCGATTGATTACTCAAGATCGTTTTTACAATGATATATATTTCCCTATTAGTTTAATTAAACAGCTATTCTATAAAAATGATAAAAGAAAAGCTTTTGATCATATATTAGAAAAAATGATTAATTCTATCAAGATGTACGATTCAAAACAAAACGAAATCTTATTTAAAGATATTTTAGAATTAAAAATTAGTAACAATAAAGTTGTTGTTAACCAGACGAATAAAGAGATCGAAATATATACGCCAACTGAAAATGGCAATTCCAAACCTTTTACAATCGATAAATTAAGCGATATATCAATAGATCATGTTATTTCTCAACATGGTATAATGCTAGAATTAAAAGATAAATTACCGACTTTTAGTAGATTAACTGAAATTTTAAAAAAATCTTCAACTGAAGTTATAAATAGACCAACACTTGCCTTATATAAAAAGGAAAATGGTTTAGAAAATATTCTTCTTGAAATAAATATTAATGATTTAGAAAACGAATTAAATTCAATCATTGGTAAAACAGAATTAAGATTAATGGATAGAAAATTAAATACAAGTAAAGGGAAAAAATAAGCTAACACCAACCAATAAGAAGACTATAAATTATGAATAACATAATAAAACTTAAATCAATAAGTGAATTATTAGGTGAACGTTTTTTTGTTCCGGCTTATCAAAGAGGATATCGTTGGGATAGCTCTCAAATAAATGACTTATTAAATGATATTTACTCTTTTGCTATCAAAAAGAATAAAGCTGATAAGGAGTTTTATTGTTTGCAACCGATTATTGTAAAGTATAACGAAACAAACTATAATTATGAGGTTATTGACGGACAACAACGATTAACAAGTATAAAAATTTTACTTACTTATTTCAGTAATAGATTTTTAGTAGGTCGTTCATTCGAACAACGGTACGGAAAATCAATATTTGAAATTAAATATGAAACTAGACCAGAATTAAGTGAAATTTTCAATAATACTATTGAAAATTTCTCAAAAGTTAATATTGATTATTATCATATCACAAAAGCTTACCAATACATTGATGAGTGGTTTAAAATAAAGGTTAGTAAAGATGGTTTGATGGAAGATGATTTGTTTGATTCAATTAATAGAACTCTAATATATAACTCTACCAATCAGAAAGAAGAAGGTATTGTACAAGTAATTTGGTATGAGTTAAAGGATGAAAAAGTAAATCCAATAGATACTTTTATTCGCATCAATCTAGGAAAAATTCCATTAAATAGTGCAGAGTTGGTTAAGGCATTGTTTTTACAAAGTAATTTATTTGGAAATGATGAGTTGGCTAAAATAAAACAAAGAGAAATAGCGCATCAATGGGATAGTATTGAACGTCAATTACAAAAAGAGGAGTTTTGGACTTTTATTAGTAATAAAGATTTTGATGCGAGGATAGAGCTATTATTGGAAGTTTTGTACATGAAAGCTATTGATGAAGATGATAATCTTCGAGAATTATTAAAAAAGGAAAAAAATCCTGTATTTAGGTATTATAACCTACAAGTTGAAGCAATGAAAGAATTTAGTACCATTGCTAAATTATGGGACGATATATATAAACTGTATAATACCTTATTAGATTGGTATAGTAACCCAACATGGTATCATTATATAGGTTATCTAATTTACACAGGAAATAGTTTGTATGATATTTACAAACTATCTAAGAAAGAAGAAATACGTAAAAAAGATGATTTTACTAAGGAATTGGTTGATCATATAAGTCTTGAATTTAATTCAATACAATATTTAAACTTTGAAGGTGATATTGCTGAATTTGAACAGAATTATAAGGATAATAATTTAGTTAAACCTATAAAATTAGATTATAAAGACGGTAAAGTTTTTAATTTTTTACTGTTATTTAATATTGAAACAATTGTTCAGCAATGTATAAAGAATAATCTTATTTATAAGTTTCCATTTTTTCAGTTTAGTAATATGAAAGATGCGAACAATTTGAATACAACTTGGGATATTGAACATATTAGTTCATATAATGATAATCCTTTAAATAAAGTAAATGATCAAATAGTGTGGCTTAAAAATGCCTTAGAGGATGTTTTAGATATAGAAAAGGAAGATTACTACGAAGATATTACGAGTTTTATTAAAAAAGAAGGTAAAAATATCTTATTTGAAGATTTGAAAGAAAAAGTTGTTTCAAAGGCGGGAGATGATAACATTCCTGATGAATTTAAAAACGATATTGGCAATTTGACATTATTAGATGCAAACACCAACAGAGGTTATGGAAATGCATTATTTGTTACCAAAAGAAAGAAAATAATTAAAAAGGAAAAATCTGGGCTTTTTGTTCCTATAATTACCCGAAATGTATTCTTAAAATATTACGACGAAAATAGAATTAATAAATCAGTTTGGTCTATTGATGATATTATTAGTTATCGAGTTGAAATGCAAAAAACGCTTAATTCATTTTTACCTAAATTTTAAATCATGAAAAACTATACTTTACAAGACTTGCTTTTTGGGGAAGTGGAGTTCGAATATAACGGAGAAATAAAAAATTATAGTTTTGATGGTATCTCTATACCATTAATTCAACGTGATTATGCTCAAGGTAGAAAAAATGAAGAAATCATTAGGAACAGATTTATTACATCACTTTTTAATGCATTATCAAAGAATGAAATATTAGAGCTTGATTTTATTTATGGTTCCATATCAAAGTTAAATAATCTCAATTATTTTCAACCACTTGATGGTCAACAACGATTGACAACTCTTTATTTATTGAATTGGTACATTGCAAACACAGAGTTACATGGCAACGCTAGAGAAGATGTATTGAATAATCTTAAACGATTTTCTTATGAAACACGCACTAGCTCTACTTTATTCTGTCAAAAAATATGCACTATACATTTTACGGGGAACCCAAAGGATTATATAGTAAATTCATATTGGTTTCATGAAGAGTTTAAAAGTGATCCTACTGTGATTGCTATGCTGGAGATGTTAGGGAAAATTCACGACACGTATACGAAGCTAATTAAAACTGACGAAAAATATTTCAATAGATTATCTAATTTAAAATTTTATGTATTGCCGTTAGATGGATTTAATCTTTCTGATGAATTATATATTAAGATGAATGACAGAGGAAAACAGCTATCTCATTTTGAAAATTTTAAGGCAGATTTTATCAATTGGATGAAATCAGAAAAAAACAGGGAATATAATAAATTTAATGAATCTGTCAATTTTAAGCAAAAAAGCATGCCTTATTATCTTAAAATTGCTTCAAAATTGGATAATGCATGGTCTGATTATTTTTGGGAGAAGTCTATTGAAAACTCTAGTAGTTCAGAAATAGATTCATCTCAATTAGATACATACTTCCTGAAATTTATAAACAACTTTCTTCTAAGTGAATTTATAATAAAGAATGAATCAAAAGTAGAAGATACCGTTAGTTTTAACTTCTTGTATTCATCTCAAAGTAATATATATAATGACTGGAATAATTATGATAAATTATTTGATTTTGATATCGTTCTTCGATTAGAAATATTTTTAGATAAGCTTATTGAATTTAAAGATATATTAAAAAGAAATCTTGCTCCTTCTTGGAAATCAGATTTTAATTGGTTTGTAGACGATTTAGAAATAAGTCAAATAAATAGAATACTGTTTCATTCAATATATAAATATTTATTAAATAGCGATTTTAGTGAGCGTCGATTTAAAGAATGGATTAGAGTAGTTTGGAATATTATAGTTGACCCCGACATTAGAAGTATACTAGTGATGTTAAATGTAATTAGGGTTATAGATAGTATGAGTAGTTATTCTACTAATATTTTAGACAACTTAGTAGATAATTCTTTAGATGATGTTATTAATAATTTAAAAGATAATTTTTTACAAAATCAATTAATCGAAGAAAAAAATAAGGCAATTTTTATTCTAGGCCATGAAAATGAGCAAGAAGAAAGGTATAATGAAATTGTTAAAACTGAAAAACATGAATTGTTTCAAGGAAATATTAATTTCATACTAAAAGAAGTGCGAAACATTGAAGATTTGAAGCACAATAGGACGATTGCTAATAGTTTATTCAGTAAAGAAGGAGGTTTGAATGCGGTTGAAAATCAAAATCATGTATTGTTTAGATATGTCATCTCTCAATTTGAAACGCTTGATCAAATCACTGCCATTTATTATAGGGACGATTACGATTACTGGCAGTTATTATTAAGAAGAAAGGAATATATTGTTATTCAGAATATTATTTCAAGTCTTTTTAGTTACAAAGACATAAATGAAGTTAATCAACATCTTGTTTTTTCAATAAATAAAAAGTCAAGTATTGAAGATTATTCTCATTTGCATAACAGTTTATACTATGATAATGAATTTCATAAATGGTTCCAAAAGAGTGGTTTAGATGTTTTATGGTACTATTCTAATCATCTCTATATTAATAGATATCGATCTTCAAACGATAGAGTGTTGATCGATAATTTAAGAAATGAATTAATTAATAAGGTTGTAACGGAGCTAGATTTTGAATGTAATGCAAACTGTGGAGAAACCACTTTTTACAAAGGAAAAATGATTGATTGTGAAAAGAGACAAGATAATGGTGTGCATATTACCATAAAATTCTATGAGAATGATTTTATTGATGTTGGTATATGGAGTGGTCATAATTTACAATTAAAGGATTCAAATAAAGAAGAAGATTACTGGATAGAATGTCAAGAGTTTGAATATGAATCTTTAGACAATAACGAAGATTTGAATAGTGTTTATCAAAAAATAGTAGAAAATATTAAGATATTAAACCTAAAAACCAATTAACATGTCCTACGAATACTCAGAAGATCAATTGATAGAACAAGCTACAGAAGATGTACTGAAAGAGCTGGGTTGGCAAGTGGTAACGGCTTGGCAAAATGAATCCTTTGGTGAGGAAGGTTTGTTGGGGCGTGATAATAAAACAGAAGTAATTTTAGAGCGTCATTTATTGGCTGCTTTAAAGCGATATAATCCCGATTTACCCGATTTGGCTTACAAACGTGCGATTGAGAAGATCGGGCAGAGGATAGCTGGCCAAACTATTGCACAACATAACAAAGCGAAATATCAGCTCTTGAAAAATGGAGTTGAAGTTTCATTCATGAATTCTGAAGGCAAAGCACAGAAGAAAACCTTACGAGTTTTTGATTTCAACGACTATGAAAATAATGATTTCATAGCCGTTCGTCAGTTGGAAGTTACGGGCGAATTACACAACCGTAGACCAGATGTTGTTGGTTTTGTAAATGGAATTCCCTTAGTTTTTATAGAACTCAAATCACATGCGGTGGATTTGCGTTCGGCTTATGATGATAATTTCAAGGATTATAAAGACACCATTCCACATTTGTTTCACCACAATGCTTTTGTGATCCTTTCTAATGGAACTGACGCTAAAGTAGGAACGGTAACGAGTCCATACAAATACTTTTTGGACTGGAAACGTATTACAGAGGAAGCTGAAGGTGTGGTGAGCTTGGATACCATGCTGAGAGGAGTTTGTTCTAAACAGCACTTGATGGATATTTTCGAGAACTTCTTACTTTTTGATGAAAGCAGTGGTAATGTCGTCAAACTAATGGCGAAGAATCACCAGTTTATTGGAGTGAATCGTGTATTGGATAATGTCGAAAACATCGAAGATTTAGAAGGTAAATTAGGGGTTTATTGGCATACACAAGGTTCAGGGAAAACCTATTCTATGGTTTTCTTGTGTGAGAAAATACATCGAAAATTTGGTGGATCCTATACTTTTTTAATAGTTGTTGATCGTACCGAGCTTGAGAACCAAGCATATGATACATTCTCTGGAGTAGGCATTGTCAATAATAAGAATATAATAGCAGGAAAGAAGAGTGGTATTTCAGGACGTGAACATTTACGTGAATTGTTGAGCGAGAATCATCGTTATGTTTTCTCTTTGATTCATAAATTCTCGATAGATCCGGAAAAGGAAACCGAATATCCATTGATCACCGATCGTAAAAATATTATTGTAATTTCGGATGAAGCCCACCGTACTCAAGGTGGTAAATATGCTCGAAATATGCGTTTTTATGGTTTACCAAATGCGTCATATCTTGGATTTACTGGAACGCCAATTATTAAAGATGAAGAAGAGGTAACCAAGAATATATTTGGAGAATATGTGTCCGTTTATGATTTCAAACGCGCAATAGAAGATGAAGCGACGCTTCCATTAAAATATCTGAATAAAGGAGAACGCTTGAATATCGAAAATCCTGCTTTGGATGAGCAAATGGCTGAAATTCTAGAGAATGAAGATTTAGATGAAGATCAACAAAAGAAATTAGCTTATCTGTTCAAAAAAGAATATCCTATTCTTACCTCAGAATCACGTCTTCGTGCCATTGCCAAAGATTTAGTGTGGCATTTTAATGAACGTGGTTATCAAGGTAAAGCTATGTTTGTAGCTTTAGACAAACCTACTGCTGTGCGAATGTATGATTACGTAATGGAGTATTGGCCTGATTATCTATTGGAGTTGAAATCTCGAATAGATAAAGCAGAAGATATTCAAGAAGAACAAGAACTTCAACGTAAATACAAACAAGTAAGTGAAACTGAAGTTTGCGTGGTCGTAAGCTCGGAGCAAAATGAGGTAGATAAATTCAAGAAAATGAATTTGGATATCGAAAGTCACCGTCGCAAAATGGTAGAACGAAATTTAGAAAAGGAATTTAAAGATGAAGAGAATCCTTTCCGTTTAGCTATTGTTTGCGCCATGTGGATTACGGGATTTGATGCACCTTGTGTCTCTACGGTTTATTTAGACAAACCAATTAAAGGACATACTTTGATGCAAACCATCGCTCGTGCCAATCGTGTATATGATGATGAGAAGGAAAATGGTTTGATCGTCGATTATGGTAATGTTTACCAGCAATTAGAGAAGGCTTATGCTATCTATGGAGAAGGTGATAAGGGGAATAAATCTGGTGATAAAGAAGAAAAGCCTTTTGAACAATTAGAAGCTATGGGTAATGAGATCAAACAAGCAATTGATGAAGTTGTTAGTATGCTTTTAGAACTCAATTTTGATATTCAAACATTAATAGAAGCAAATTCGATGTCAAAAATAGCAGCCATTAATAATGGGGCAAATGCAATTTGTCGTAATGACGAGACAAGAGCTAAGTTTGAAATTTCAGCTCGTAATGTGTTTAGAAAGTACAAAGCTTTATTCCCTGAAAAACAGGCAAAGCAATTTGTGAAAGAATACAATGCGATTGATGCTTTATATAATAAACTGAATCAGAAAGTAAAATCAGCCGATGTCACAGAGGTCATTATGCGCTTGCAAGAAGTAGTGAATGAAAGTGTATCAATAGATGCAGTGTCTGAACCTGCTGATGTATATATTGATTTGTCGAAATTCAATATTGAAGCGCTTAAAAAAGCTTTTGAAAAACTACCACGTAAAAATGAGTTGGTTTACGATTTGAATAAAGCAGTGGAGCAAAAATTAGAACAAATGCTTCGTGAGAATCCATTGCGTTTAGAGTTTTACGAACGTTACAAAGAAATTGTTGAGGAATATAATAATGGTAAAACTGAAATTGAAGTTAAACGTAGTTTTGATCAATTAATGGAATTTTATCAGGACCTTTCAGCTGAGGATAAACGTGCATTTCAAGAAAATTTAGATCAGCCGACATTATCTATTTTTGATCTTTTGATAAAAGGAAAAAAGCTTACAGATGAAGAGAAGGAAACGGTTAAGAAAGTAGCAAAAGAAACACTAGAAATACTTCAAAAAGAAAAGCTTGATATCCCAAATTGGAAAGAAAGTCGTGAAATAAGATCAAGTGTAAAAACAACTATCTATGATAAACTTTTGTGGCTACCTGAAGAAAAGTATACAGATGAAGATGTAAGTTTGCGAAGCTTAGAGGTGTATCAGCATGTGTATTCATACTCTAATTTTTAAAACTTAAATTTATGTGTCAAGTTTATTCTGATGTCACGTTTTGTACCTGTTCTGATTTTAAAATCGATCAAGTTCAATCATTAAAAAAATACTGGGTTTTGTATCGTTTCAATGAAGCGTTAAACGTTGTAATTGTTGGCGAAATAATGTTAGATGATATGTTGAAAAAGTATAATCCAAACAATTTGGTTGACCTTGTGCTCAAAAAACTAAACGATAACACACTGTTTGATAAATCAATTGATTTTGAAGACAAAGATCGGTTACACGTTTCGCTTGAATTGAATCAAGTAAACTTAAACTATGGTTTTGAATTTGAAGACAATAGTTGGTCAGAAATTGAGTATGATTATTTTACTTGGGCAAGTTGTTATGAAGAAAAAAATGGAGGAGAGGTAAAGGTTTACTAATTCCTATAAATTATAAAACATGAGCCGATTAGCACGCTTAATCGGCTCATGTTTTTTTAATAGAGTTTTTTTCCTTTTAGAAAAACCTTATTTGCTGTAGAAATTCTTTTTTATTTATCAATCATTATTTTTTACTTTTGAAACTTAGCTTTAATCAATTGCATAAATGAAATACTCATTGACAATACTATTTTTCATTATTTTAAACTTCTCTTTCGCGCAAAATATAGAAAAATCAAAAATATATATTATTGGAACTGTACATAGCTCATCAACTATTTTGACGCCAGAAACACTTCTTAAAATATTAGATGAAATAAAACCTGAAATATTATTACAAGAAAGTGATAGTCATAACATGGCTATTTATTTTGATGATTTGGATCCAAATTCTAATGAAAGAAATGCATCGCTTAATTACATAAAAAAAAATCCTAAGACAGTAAACTTGTCTTTTGAATTTGAAGGTAGAAATTCCTACAGGAAAAATAATGGAATGACACCTACTGATGATCTAACAATTAATCTAATCGATAGTTTATATCATAAAAACTTATTAAGCGATGTAAATTCTGAAATTTATAAGAAATACAACGAAGCAAATAAGGTTTTAATTAAATATTTTAAATCTGATATAAAGACTTTAAATAGTATCGAATTTGAAGTTTTTAATAAATATAGACAACATCTACAGCATCATGAATTACCAAAAATAACTAACTCAGAAAAAATAATTTCAGAACGGTTTGTAACTAAACCAAATGGAGAAAAAATATCTTATAGAGAAGGATTTCAATTATGGTGTAAATTCTGGGACTTGAGAAATAATACTATGGCATCTAATATTATTAAAACAGTTTATGAAAATAAAGGTAAATCAATAGTAGTATTGACTGGTGCACAGCATAAATATTATTTAAAAGAATTATTAGAAAAATATTATGATGGAAATTATCAGTTAATTGAATATTTTGATAAAAAGTAAAGCAACAGATATATTCATTTTATATATAATTCTCAAATTAAAATAGTTGAAATTACGAATAAAACTAATCTAAGATCAAGTCATCTCATTTCCTCTTATTCCTCACCAAATCAGTTACAACTCCCAAAATAATGACCACATCTTCATCTTGTAATTGAATGCAATTTTTGTATTTCGGATTAAGAGAAATCAGTTGTTTGTTGATGGCATCATAACGTTTGAACGTGTATTCGGAATTGTTGACTGATACCACAATATCATCATGATGTCTGGGTTCGATATCCGAACGAATGATAAGTAAATCACCTTTTAGGTATTCAGGATACATACTTTCGCCACCAACACGATTAAGATAAGTTGCTTCGGGATGATTCAGTAAAATTTCATCCAAACTAATATTATTTTGTACAAAATCAGCAGCAGGAGAGGGGAAACCTGCCGAAACATCACCAAAAAATTGAACAAATCGTTTTTCGCCATCTGTTTTGATAGGGATATTGATTAACTCTTCTGAGAATTTCGGAACTTGAATAAAATGTACCATTTAATAAACATTTAAAATATCTGTAAATCTTGTTGTGTAGCAAGGTGACAAACGTTCTTGCTTCATTTTCCATTTTCTACGCACATCTTGCGAAGCTAATTTTAGCATATGATCGCCATAATTTGCATTTAATTGATCCATCACACTCATCAACGCTTTATGTTTTGGAGAATCTTCGTGAAATAAATTCATTTGTGCTTGATTATCGGGCGTAATAGCCGAAACAATAACGCCTGCTTTTTTATAATCAGGAACTTTTCCTTCTGCAGGCACCAATTTATCCAATAAAAATAAAGCAGATTTGGACAAAATAATGCTCGAATTCGAATCAAAATCTAAGGTTGTACTTAAAGAATTTGAAACAAATGATTGTTTTTCATCAAAACGATTGGTCATCACAAAAACAGTAATAATGTTGCATTTTGATTGTTCTTTTCTAAGCTTTTCGGCACAAGAAACAGCAAATGTAGAAACACGCTCTTTCAGATTTTCATAATCATTGATTGTTTTCTCAAAACTACGAGTAGTCGCAATTGATTTTTTGCGTTGAACTTCATCTAATTTTAAGACGCTTTCGCCTAATAATTCCTTTTTCAAACGCAATTCTACGATGGAGAAATTTCGTTTGATGTATTCATCTTCAAGCAAAGTGAAATCATAGGCATTTTTACAACCAACAAAAGCTAAACGTTTAGCTAAACGTCGCCCAATTCCCCAAATATCCTCACATTTTAACCATTTTAAGGCTTTGTCCATTTTCTCTTTCGAATCAATCATATAAACACCATTATGATGTTTCGGAAATTTCTTTGCTATTCGATTCGCCACTTTAGCTAAAGCCTTAGTTGGAGCGATACCAATACAAACAGGGATTTTGGTAATGGTATATATTTTTTGTTTAATTTCTTGGGCGTACTTTACCAAATCATAGTTATCAAAGCCTTTGAAAAGAAGAAAAGATTCATCAATTGAATAAATTTCTATATCAGGGCAATAGGATTTCAGAATAGTCATCACACGATTACTCATATCTGCATATAAGGCATAGTTTGAAGAGAAAACATTAATTTTATTTAATCTGAAGTTTTGTTCGTACTCAAATGCTGGTGCACCCATCGGAATCCCTAAATCTTTTGCTTCATTAGAACGTGCAATTACACAACCATCGTTGTTAGAAAGTACTACAACAGGCTTTCCATTCAGCGTTGGATTAAAAACTCGTTCGCACGAGGCATAAAAATTATTGCAGTCAACTAAAGCATACATCATGTTACAAAGTTGAGCAAATAAAACGCTACAAGGTGTCGCGGAAAAGTGTTAAATATTATTCAAATAAACTCACTTGTCCATCTTCCCGTTGATAGCTGAAATCTGTAAATGGTACAATAGGTTTACAATTAAGCCAATTCATTAAATTTTCACCATCATTTAGGACTACTGGCATACGATGTTTAGTATTGTGGATATAATCCATAATGCCGACAGCTTCAGTCGTAACAATCGTAAACGTATCATCTGAATACAATCCTGCTAAACACATCAAATTGTTGTTGATTCCGATATCATATTTGATTTTATCTTTGCCTTCGTGTCGCCATTCATAAAAACCATCAACCAATATCACACAACGATTGGTGTAAGCATCTCGAAAAGATGGTTTTTCATCAATAGTTTCAATTCGTGCGTTTAGTGTATTATTCGAATTAAAATCATTTCCAGCCCAATGAGGAACTAAACCCCATTCCAACAAATGAATAAAATCTTGTTGATTGGTAATCACAGGTAATTTCGGATGATCAAAACCTTTGAAATGAGGATTTGGCGTAAATGTTACCTCGGGTTTGAATTTTAATCTCGATTTCTTTTCAATCTGTTCTTTTGTTTTGGTAACTTTTACATGAAAACACATAGCATCTACTTTGGAATAAAGGTAATCATTTTCTATCTTTACATCATTAAAATAGTAATTACGTACGCGTAAGCTATCGTTTATTGGTACAAGAAAACTCGGAATCTTCTTTTACAACCAAATACTCGATAGGCTTACGCCTGTGCCATATATTGGCGTGGGCTGAGTCTTTCTGGTTGTAAGGTATCCGAGTACCTCTTGTACGGATTGTATTTAGTTTCACGCCATCTTTATTTATGGAATATTTACAAAAATTATCTGAACAAGGTAAAAGTCCTTTACAAGTTATTCATCTTATTTTCAATCGTATTTTGTTTGAAGAAAAAGATCAATCTTTAGAAAAACTAAATTATATTAAACTCAATCCTGATTTTGTAAACGAAGTAAAACTGTATCAAAAAACCAATGATATTGGAGTTAATAACCAATATCTACTTTATAAAATCAATGAATTTTTATTAATTGATAACACTTCAATCAAAACAGCAATTATATATTTGATTGTAAAATCTCCTAAATTAATGACGATTACAGAATATTTATTAATTCGTAATTCTCTAAATTTCGATTCGTTGGTTCCTTATACATTTAAAGACTTTGAAAATTTCTTAAATTACAATAAACAAGATTATAGAATTAATATGTTTTTCTACTTTTATTTTCAAGATATTTATGATGTTCTCATAGAAAATGATCATATTTATAAAGAAGAATATGATAAAAAATTAGAATACTTTTTGAATAAATCAGTTGAGTATTCTAATTTTCTTTAACACGATTTTAAAAATTATTTAGTTTTAATTTTAACTGATCCATTAATCGATTGTATTCAACTAAATCAATTTCTACAACATTTTTTTCTCCGTTAAATTTGCTCTTTTTTATTTTATCTAACTCAAATATTTTAGATTTTATATCTTCAAAATTAATATTATTTTGAGGAGCTTCTTTTTGAGGAACAACACTTAAATTTTCTGGAATTTCTATAACTTTATGTGTATTAGAATTAGTTTGATTAATCATCTCAATCATCGTTTTATTGGTGTTAATGTATTGAGTTTTTATTTCAAAAAGTGTAGGATTTAATCGTTTATTTATAAACTCACAATGAATTTTTGATATTGTTCTTTTGAGTTCAAAAATTTGTCTGTGCAAAGAAATATTTGCATCTCTTGGAGAAGTTTCGTTGTCAATAAAAAACTTAAAAATATCTTGAAAAAGATCATCATAAGTTGGATAATCATATAACCTTTTCATCTTAATAGCATGGTCTCTTATTGATTCATCTAATTTAAAAGTAACTAACTTATTTTTCATTTTACTACTTTGTTAACATTGTTAATACTATTGATATTTAATGTGTTATATTGTAAAGTAGTATTTTAAAGCATTTGCAAATACTACTTTTGTTTTATAATAAACTGAAAATTAAGGAAATATATGATTCAAATCGGTTCTCCCCGATTACTTCTTGCTATTTCCTAATTTTACTAAAAATTCTAATTTTTGGCTATTTTTCAAAAATTATGAATTCATTTAAATCTTTATAATTTTTATAAAAAGATGAATTATCTTTTACTTTAGTTTTTAATTCAGTTTCTAAAAAAAATGTAGCAGATTTTCCTGAGTCATCATGATCTAAATAGGATTCAATTTTTTCATATTGATTAATCAATTCTAAATTTTTTCTGAGTAAAGCAATTGAGTTTAAAATCAAAAAGTCATTTTTAAATTCTTCAGTAGGAAATAAAAAAAGGTAACTAATAAAATCACTCCAACTTTCAAAAAGTTTTAATTGATTTTGATTATTTTTTATCAAAGTAATATCTTTTATAACCAAACACATTTTGACATATTTATTTCGAATTTCATATCCATTTTCATTGTTCGGAAATGCAATTGCGTAATATGTTTTCTGATTTAGTTTATAATGAATTTCTTTACAATATCGATTAACAATTTCCAAAGGCAATTTTCTTTCTTCTAAATATTGAACTAAAGGAAACGATGAAATTTCTTTCAATTTTAAAATTTTATATTCGTTTTTTATTTGATTTTTTTTGAATTGAAAATCATTTTGCTTTTGAAAAGAAAAAGAGTTCTCGTTAAAATATTTTAAAACTCCTTTTACATCTGTTTTCAAATAATATATAAAAAAATCAATATTTTTTCCTCCTAATCCGTTTCCATGATCAAACCAAATATCATATTTATAAATCTTCGAAATGTGAAATGATGGAGTAGATTCGTTTGGTCTAAATGGTGAAATTACCCATATTGACTTTTCTGTTTTTTTAATTGATTTTAACAAATATGTTTTTGTCAATATTTGTTCTAAATCAAGACTATTTATTTCATTAATATTCATAAAAAAAAGTTTAAAGTTGAATTTTAACCTACCTAACCTATTCAAGTCAATTTTAATCATGGTTACAGAGCTGTTTTTCAACCTGCTCAAACCTCTCCTTCTTATTCACTTTTTTCTTAAATGAATAGGTTGGAATAGGTTAATTTAATAAAGTTGCTCAAAATGAACCCTTATTAATAGAGGGTTTGAATAAGATGAATAGGTTGAATAGGTTGTTTTTAGATTTTTAAAAAATTTTGATAATAATCTGTGAACTTTATTTGATACATTTTCGTACGTTCAACACCGACTCGTTTTGATTTAAAACCAATATTGTTTAAAACTTTCCCTAATGAAACAGGATTCTTATGTAAATAAACTTTTCTTAGTCCAAAACAAAGGTCAGTAGCTGTTATAAAATCATTTTCATTCTCACTTTCTTCAATAAATGATAGTAATTCTTCTTCCTCTTTAGAAAATGCCCTAAATCGCTTGTTTTTCTCTTCGTTGTAGTTTAATTCTTCTGAAGTAAGATATGGATTGAAATCGTAGTCTTTATAAGCTAAATGATAGGCTTGGCTCCAAACTTTATTAATATCAATTTTACTATAAGAAAAATCAAATGATTGAATTTCAAAAACCAACCAACGAACATTCGAATTATCTTTCAATATATGCGCTCTATTAGTTGAACCTAAGAAACTTGCTCTTCTAACGATTCGCTCAGATTTTTTAGCATACGGAAGTCGTTCATTAATCATTTCTTTTGAAATGAGTGATTTTACAAAATCTAAATCATTAGAAAGAAAATTTTGCATTTCGTCAAGGTTGATTATTAGGTTTGTAGCAACTTTAATGATAGAATCTTTATCATTACTAATGTTCTCAGTGATATAATCTTGAAGTGTAGGAGGACAGAGATATCTGATGAAACTTGTCTTACCAATATTCTGTTTTGGGCTATAGAAGATTATTGCATTTTTATTTACTATTTTCTTTTCACAAGCACATAAAATTGTTCTGACCAAAAATTTCTTGAATTGAAGTTTAAAAAAATTAACATCATTGTTTAATTCAATTTTTGAACATAAAGCATCTATATAATCTTTACCATCCCAATTTGGTAAATTATGAAAATAAAATTCAATAGGATTATAATGATCAATACTAGCTTTCAGATAAATTAATAGTTTATCGTAAGATACTTTAATTCCATTTTTCTCAATTTCAATAAATAACCTATCTACATTCAATTCATCCCAATTTTGAGAATTGATTGAAGTATATTCATAGGTTAAACTTATATTATTGAATCTTATAAGATATTTTGAATTAAGGAAATACTCTAGCTTATCGAATACAGAATTCGACATAACATTTTCATTCATAATGTTTCTGATTTTAAATGAAATGCCTTATATTTGCTTCACAGAATTTGAAACAACATAGCATTTGCTTTGTTAATGATATTAGAAGTGATTATTGGGGAATAATCACTTTTCTATTTTCTACTATTTGCATACTTTGAGGCTTCATTTTGCAATTGAAGTTTACTTTTCGACTTATTAGATAGTAGCCATTCATCTATTTCTTCTTTATCAAAAAATAAATGCTTTCCATTAGGTTTGGAATAGGGAATAATATTTCCTTGTACCATCTTGTAAATTGTCGATTTAGAATAGCCTGTATAATTTGCTAATTCGTCTGGGTTTAATACCTTCTTTTTATCAAGTAATAATGTTTCTATACTTAATAATTTTTCTAAAATTAAATTGTCCATTGGTATAATGTTTTTATGATTATACCTGTAAAACTACACTAACCGAAAAGTGGAAAAAGTGGAAAAAATGGTTTACCATTAAAATTTATTAAAGAGTTCAATAATTTCATCACTTAATTTTGAAATCGTATTCTTATGATTTCCAAACTGTTTATAATCATATATATTATTAACATTAGAGTTTATGAAATAAATTAAGAAATCATCATTAATTTTATTGAAGGATACATTTTTTTGGATTTTTAAATTGTTGTAGAATTCTCTTAATGTAGGTACATCTGCTTTTAGTCTAATAGGCTTTTTTAAAAATAAATCTTTGAAGTCTTTTAATTCTAGATTATTTTCTGCTAAAAGGTCATTGTCAACGAAGAAATTGTAAATTTTTTTCAATTGTTCGTCAGTAAAAATAACTTTACATTTTTCTTTTAAGTTATTTGAAGTTTTACTATTCCGATTTGTTTTAACGTTATTTTCAGTATTTAAAATATTATAATGTTTTTCTAGTTGTATGTTTGTCTGAGTTGCTTTTAATATTTTTGAATTACCAATTTCATCAATATTAATTTGATTATGTTCTATTGGGAATTTAATATTAATCCACCATGAAACTATTAGAAATGAGATATTAACTATCAAAAATAATATTATATCTAATTTATTCAACCCAGTATTCTTTATAAGTAATATTATAAATACAGAATTTGTAATTAAAAAAAGTAGAAAATGAAATAGTTTAATTCTTTCATTTTTTTGAGTAAAATGAAATTTACCTTCTTCTATAAAATTTCTTATTTTTTTATCAAAGATAAATTTATAATAAATAATAAAAGTTGTAATAATTATAACAGCAATTACTGACAATAGAATAATTTTTATCATAATTCTAAATTTAAAGTTGGTAATAAGTTAGAAGCTTCTTTTAATCTTTTGTCAACGATTTTAGCGTAAATCTGTGTTGTTCGGATATCTTTATGTCCTAAGACTTTCATAACAGTATATAAATCTGCTCCAGCTTCTAATAATAGAGTAGCAGCTGTATGTCTAGCGCAGTGAAAAGTAATATGTTTAGTAATTCCTGCTTTCATACACCATCGTAATATTTCAGTATTAGTGTCTGTACCATAGTTTAAATTTACAAAGACTCTTGGATTAGCATAGTTATGTTCTCCTAAAAGTTCACGAGCTTGTTTACTGATATACATATATTCTAAATCATCGGTTTTTTGTTGCGTAAAAAAGATTCGATGATTGGATATGCAAACAAAAATAGGAGTATTAGTTAAGCTACATTTTTATAACTAATTTTTTGTTGATTAAATTCTTC
>NZ_JACAGF010000026.1:0-23319 GCF_030324345.1 Empedobacter sp. R750
TTTTTATTCCTTTCATAATTGTAAGATAAGTATTATATACCTTTTCTTACTCTGGAACTTTCGTTAGGATATCCAATCTTCTGTTTTCAAAATTTGTTTCCATTTTTTTGCATACGGCGTATATACTGTATAAGGAGAACTATCTTTCTTTAAAATATCTTTCTTGTCAAAAATTACCTGATCTTTAAATGCTTTAAACGAAATGTTAAATAACTTAAAATAATTGTAAATCGAAGTATCTCTTTTAATTGCCAAAGGTTCATAATCACGATTACAAAATATAGAATGAATAGCAAACTCAGTAGAAAGTTGCTGAAAAATTTTGAGAGGATCACCATAATATACATTGAGACTTGTCCCAAAAGATTTTAATTGATTATTAATCTTTTGAAGCGCTTGATGAATATAATCCACCCTCCTATCTTTCTTGTCATCCAGTTGTCGTAAAATACCTTCATCAAAAATAAAAATAGGTAACACAGGAACTCCAGATGAAAGAGCGTGGTACAGCCCAACATTATCTTCTAAACGAAGATCTCTTCGAAACCAAAAAATGGAAATTTTATTTTTCATTTAAAAATGGATTATCATTTCGATTATGTTCTACCCAAACCAAATTGGATATATCATAACCAATTTCTGAAGCTAATGCAAGAAAGTTTGTTTTAATATTCTCTGGAATATCTTTCGTCCTAGATAAAATCCATAAGTAATTTAGATTTTTACCTATAACCAATGCATATTGATAGTTTTCATCCAAAGCAATTACGTTATAACCAGCATAGAAAGGTCCAAAAAAGCTTACTTTTAGCTTTCCAATTTGCTTACCGTCTCTAAATTTTGCTTTACCTATAGCTTGCTTCCATGCTTGTTTATCCTCATTAAATCCGCTATTTGAAACCACTATATTCCCTTTTTTATCAAAAGTGTAGTTGGCGGACACATTATCCAAGTTTTTCTCGAAACGAAAATCTAAACGAGCGATTTCAAACCAAGTACCTAAATATCGATCAACTTCAAAATTTCGAACAGCATCTGCCTTTTTAGGAATAGAGGAACATGAATTGGAAAATATCAGTAAGCCTACACATACTACAATTAATAGTGTTTTATTTTTTATTTTCATGAGATTTTGATTTAAATTGTTTAAAAAAATAGAGAACTAAAAGAAATTGCGTATATCCATACACAGAATCTTCTATTGGTATAGTTCCCATTCTGATTCCCAAAAAATCATCAGGATTATAATTTACAATTGGTGATTCTAATCCTGTACCTGTTAGAACTCCATTTACAGGAAAAAAACCAAGCATAAGAATAGTGAAAACAAACGAAGCTTTTCCTATCCAATCGACACGACGAACAAAGTGTAAGTACATTAAAACAACCAATGTTATAACAGCTGTTAATAGTGTATAAATTCTATCATAATAAAGTAAAGCGACAATTGAACAAACAATCACACTAAAAAAAACAATCAGGTTATTAAAACTGGAAAGCCAGTCTAATTTAAAAAATTTATCAAAGCAGAAATAGGTAAATATACATGAAAAAGGAATACAAATAAAAAATAACCACTCTTCTATAGGTAAACCTCCTATTACAAAACCAAGTGTATAATCTGTATTAAACCACCACACTCCTTTAGCTGTAAACCATATATCCCATGCTATAAATGGAATAGCTACTACACTTGCAGCTTTTATAAAAGAACCAAAATAACGGTTAAAAAGAATACGAGAGTCAAAGGATGATATGAAACAAATGATTATTGTAAAAAATAAAATCAAAATATACGTATATGACATCATTTTTGAGTAGAATTAAAATACATTTTAAAATATTTGAAAGGAACATAAAGAAATCCAAAACATTCTCCATCTTCTTTAGTAAGGTGTTTATGATGTTGTTTATGAGCCCTTCGTAGCGCTAGAAAATAAGGATTTTTTACTCGACTAAAACATTTCAGTCGTTGATGAATAAAAACATCATGCACAAAAAAATACGCCATGCCATAAAGCATAATTCCTACCCCAACAAAAAATAAGTAATTATAACTATTGAGCGAACCAAAATACATCAAAGCAATAGTCGGAATCGCAAATATCACAAAAAAATAATCGTTTTTTTCAACTGATCCTTTATGGCTATGGTCATGATGATCTTTGTGGAGAAACCATAAAAATCCATGCATCACATATTTATGAATAAACCATGTAACAGGCTCCATAAGCACAAATACTAGCAACACCAAAAATAAATTCATACACCTACTTATTAAATAATTGCTTTAAGACTTGATGACGGTAATCAAATATTTTATTCAATTTTTTTTTCACCAAAAGAGAATGAACAACATTTCCCAAAACTCCAAAAGGAAGCTCATATTCTACTGTATCTTTCATTAAAATCCCCTTTTCATTAGGAATAAATTCATGAAAATGTTTCCAATATTTATATGGACCTTTTTGTTGAAAATCTGTAAAACTTTTCTGATGCTCTACTTGAATAATCTTTGTCTGCCATTTCAAAGGAATACCCAATAGCGGTGACACACTATAATTGATGAGCATACCTTCAAAAATTGGCTGATCCTGATCTTCTGACAAAACTGTAAAAGCCATATCTTTTGGTGTAATTTCCGAAAGATTCATTGGAGAAGAAAAAAATCGCCAAGCTGTATCAATATCACAATACAGCTGTTGTTCTCTATACAAACGGTACTTCATCACTTATTCGTTTAAAATTTTTTCAATATTTCTACGCAAATTTATAGACGATATTTTATGCCTATTTTCCGATAAGATTTGCGTATCTTCTTCAACCTTTGAATAGTAGTTCAAAAATGAGGGTGCGTTTTTTTGTACCGATAGCCGAATGAATCGCAATTCCAAATTTTCAGGTTCTATACGTATCGCCTCCTCTATATTCTTTTTACCTTTATTAAAAGTTTTAAGCTTATTTAATGGATTAGACACGTGCTTGGAATTAATTGTTTGAGCACCACCTAAATACCCCAAATAAATAGCAGATATATTTTTTATATGGTCCAATTCAACTATTACATTTGCACATAATTCTTTGTCATTAGATAACTTAGCATAATTAGCCCTTAGCTCTTCTAGAACTACCTCAGTTTGATTTATAAAACCTATAAATCCCACCATGAGAAACCCTAACATTTTAATCATAACCAAGCAGCTTTATATCTTAAGTAACTTTTAAACGCAACAAAAGCTTTTTCAGAATTAGCTATTCTAATTCTTCCATTTAAAATTTCTTTGGATGATTTTTTTTTGATCTTCTTAAATAAAGAAAGATAGTATTTATATGCTAGATAGACTCCAAAAATAGACGAAGCTGGAAGTTTTTTAATTCCAATTAATGCTTCATGAAATTCTTCTTCAATTTCTTTTTCTATCTCGTATTTTATCTTATTATCAAAACCACTTATATCCACATTCGGAAAATAAGTTCTACCCAAAATATGATAATCCTCTTTCAAATCTCGAAGAAAATTAATTTTCTGAAAAGCAGAGCCCAATTTCATCGCATAAGGTTTTAATTCTGCATACTTATCTTTATTACCATCTGTAAAAACTTGTAAACACATGAGTCCTACTACTTCAGCAGAACCTAAAATATAGGTTTTGTATAAGTCCGAGTCATATTCTATTTGTTGCAAGTCCATTTCCATACTACTCAAAAACTGATCGATAAGCTCTTTATCAATCTTATAATAATTTACAGTCTCTTGAAATGATTGTAAGATGGGGTTAAGCGATATCCTCTCATTTAATGCATGTAAAGTTTCTTTTCTCAATCTTTTTAAAAGCTTCTCTTTGTTATATCCATGAAAACTATCTACGATTTCATCTGCCAACCTTACATAACCATAAATCGCATAAATAGCCGATCGAATAGAAGGTTTTAAAGCGAGAATACCCAAAGAAAAACTTGTGCTATATTTTTGAGTTGTCATCTTACTCACCGAATAAGAAAGCTCATCAAATAATTGTTTCATACAGAATTAATTTTTTATTTTGTTGATCTCATTGGCAACTATTTTACCAGATATAATAGAGGGAGGAACTCCTGGTCCTGGAACAGTTAACTGACCAGTATAAAATAAATTTTTTAGCTTTTTATTTCTTATTTTAGGTTTTAGTACTGCTGTTTGATTAAGTGTATTAGCCAATCCATAAGCATTACCACCATAAGCATTATAATCGGACACAAAATCTCTGACACAATAACTTTTTTTAAAGTCAATTTTAGACTGTAAATCTTGAGTACCTGTATGCTTTTCTAATCGCAAGAGCATTTCCGTTAAATACTTCTGACGTACAAATTCATTGTCATTTATTCCTGTAGCAATCGGCATTAGTAAAAACAAATTTTCTTTACCATTAGGTGCTACTGAATGATCTGTTTTTGAGGGACAACAAGTATAGAACAAAGGTTTTTCAGGCCATCTTTTATCTTCGTATATGCTATCTATATGCAGATCTAAGTCATGTTCAAAGAATAGTGTATGATGTTTTAAATGCGGAATTGTTTCGTTAAAACCTAGATAAAAAATCAGACAAGATGGTGCAAAAGTCCTTTCTCTCCAATAATCAGCGGTATAATTTCTGTACTCTTCGTTCAAAAGTGTTTCAGTATGATGATAATCAGAAGAAGCAATTACTTCATCAAATTCATGGATTTTACCATTTATAAGAAGGGAACTTACTTTTTGATTTTTTACATTTATTTTTTCAACATTCGAATTAAAATGAAAGTTCGCCCCTTGTTCTTCTGCTACTTTTTTCATTGCTAATACCAGTTGGTAAAAACCTCCTTTAGGATAATAAGTACCTAGTACATAACCGCCATAATTCATCAAACTATACAAGGCTGGAATCTTTTCAGGAGATGCGCCCAAAAATATTACGGGGAACTCCATTAAAGCTCTCAATTTCTTATCTTTAAAATACCGTGCAACATAGGCTCTAAAATTAGATAGTAAATCTAATCTCAATGCACTTTTAGCAATTTTAAGAGAAATAAATTCACTCCAATTGGCACAAGGTTTATGTACAAAATCCTTCATTCCTACTTCATATTTGAATTTGGCAGATTTCATAAATTTTTCTAATTGAAAACCAGCACCTTTCTCTATTTTTTCGAAGGTTGCTTTTAGTGCTTCAAAATTTTCAGGTACATCTATTTTTTCATCCGAAAAAATCATCTCAAATTGAGGATTTAACGATATCAATTCAAAAAAAGAAGAAGTAGTATAACCAAAATCCTCAAAGAAATCTTGTATAACATCTGGCATCCAATACCAACTAGGTCCCATATCAAATACATAACCTTCTTCTGTATTTAATTGTCTTGCTCTTCCGCCTGGCTGATTATGTTTTTCAAATACATGTACTTCGTGTCCTTCTTTTGCTGTATAAGCAGCAGCAGATAAACCAGAAAATCCAGATCCAATAATGGCTATTCTTTTTTTCATATCTCGTTTTTAACTTCCTTTATATGTAGAATAACCATAAGGAGATACAGTCAATGGTACATGAAAATGCTTATTCCCTTTAATACGAAAAACAATCTCGATGAAAGGATAAAATGTTTGCAATTTTTTACTATCAAAATAAGATTGAATATGAAATACGAGTTTATAAACACCATCATTATTCTGATCATAAGGTAAAAAATTCCCTATTCTACCTTCTTTATCTGTTATTTGTGTACTTACCTTAGTCCACGAATTGTCCACATTCATTTTCTCTAATGTAACTGAAACAGATGGTGCAGGCTCCCCTGTAGAGTTATCTAAAATATGGCTGGACAATTGATATGTTTTCGTTTGTGAAAAACAAAACAACGAACAACAGATAAGTAGAAAGAAAAATATACTCTTTTTCATACTAGTTGTATTTAATTAATATGTTTGTAAGCCTCTTTTAATAGAGATTCTGTTTCAAAATTCTTTTCATAGATTGCTTGATGAAATTCTTCGAGTTTATGAAGTAGATTTATTAATTCCATTTTTTCAACATAAGTTAAATTACCTGCTACAATTTGTGTCGCAAGCCTAATTTTATCCATTTGTTCTTCAAGAACTTCTAAACCTACTGAACTAATTTGAATAACTTTACTTCTTTTATCCAGCTCAGATGAAGCTTGATCTACCCAACCTTTAGCAATTAGTCGATTTATAATTTGCATCCCTACTGGTTTTTCATGCACATTTTTCTTTATCAAATCCATTTTTGTCATCTCCCCAAATGCCTTTAAATTGATTAAGTAAATAAAATCTTCTTGAGATGAAAAATCCGATCCTATAATAGCAGATTTTGAATAACTTTTCGCATACCTATTCATATGAACAAGCAATGTACTTATAACACTTTCAGGCGATCTCATTTTCTCTTTTCCGATCCAATTAGGAACATCACAAGAACTTTCTAGCTGATTATTTAAAATAATCCACTTTTTAAAATCATTAATAGAAGCATTAGCATTACACGTATTTTCTTTTTCAAATTCTTCTATTAAATCAACTACATCTTTGATTAATTTGAAATTCATTTCTTGTATTTAGTTTACAAATATACCATTTTAAAACAAATAAAGAATAATATTATACTAAATATTAAAAATAATATCCGAGCTTATTAAAAATTATTAAAAACTATGTCATTTTATAATTATAATTATAATTCTAATTTATTTTTGTGAAGTCGATATTAACATTATAATTTAAATAATCGTTAAAAGTTTATAATTAAGAGGGGAATACATATTCTCACTTTTTTATTTGATGTCCCAATTAAAATTCCATAGATTTAAAAGAAAAAAAATCAAGTTAGAAGCTCAAGCAATATTATTTTATTAGTAAGTCAAACATTTTTTATAAAAATTAGTAAAGATATTTTATTACAATATGTTAAATTTTTAATAAACTTAACCACACCACCCCCTACACCATTGATAAATAAAGACTTTTACACTTTTTGTATCGGGAAGTAGTTATCTTTCTTTTATTTGTTAACTACCTGTAAATGTTATATTTAAGAGCAACTATGTTGCTCTTTTTTGTTGCCTAATTGCTATATTTTGATTAAATTTGATGTACAATTGTTGCCCAAGCATCAAGTTTGTTGCCCAAAGCACATCAAAAATTTTGTATGGAGAAATGATGCACCAACTAGCTACATTAAGCTACTTTGTGCTACAATTAGCAACATTATGAGTACAAATATCAAAATACCAAAATTCTGTCAATTCTGTGGGCAAGCCTTTGTTGCCCAAACCACCACTACTCGCTATTGTAGCCACAAGTGCAATTCAAGACACTATAAGCAAATCAAGAAAGAAGAAAAAATAAGAGCTACACTAAGTGAGCAAATTCAAAATGTAAGTTCTGCAAATCCCGAAACCTTGCAAAGTTTGCAAACCCTACAAAAACTCCCAATCCAAACCACCAACTTTATCAATCTTCGTGATAAAGAATTCCTAAGCGTACAAGAAGCCGCTATTCTTTTAGGCGCTAGTCGTTGGACAATTCAAAGAATGATTAATCGTAACGAATTAAAAGCTTCTAAAATTGGGAGAAGAACAATAATAAAACGTACCGAAATCGATAATCTTTTTAAATGATGAATTATGAAAGTATCTTTAAGACAACGCAAGAAAGGCAACAAAATAACCTTGTACCTTGACTATTACGACAAAGGCAAACGTGAATATGAATATTTAGGTTTGTACCTAACACCTGAACCAGAAAAAGGAAGTTTGACTAAAGCTCAAAAAGATGAAAATAAAAAAATCTTAGAGTTAGCAGAAAGTATCAGAAGCAAAAGACACTTAGAAGCACAAAATCAAATTTATGGTTTTAGAGATAAGGAGAAACAAAAAGGAAATTTCTTAACATTCTTTGAAGCGCTAACAGAAAAGAAGAAAGCCAGCATAGGTAATTACAGCAATTGGGATAGTACCAAAAAACATTTACAAGCGTACGATCCAAAAGGTGTTTCATTTGAACGTTTAGACAAAGACTGGTTAGAAGGTTTCAAAGACTATTTAGATAATGTAGCCATTACTAAAACAGGTGAACCTATATCTTTAAATACAAAATACTCTTATTTCAATAAAGTTAGAGCAGCATTAAAGCAAGCATTAAAAGAAGGATTGCTAACATACAATCCAGCCGAACAAGTACAACCATTTCCACAAGACGAAGTTCAAAGAGAATTTTTATCTTTAGAGGAAGTTCAAACCTTAGTGCATACACCTTGTAAAAATGAAACATTGAAACGTATGTTTTTATTTTCATGCCTTACAGGATTGCGTTGGTCAGATATTGAAAAGCTAAAATGGTCAGAAGTTCAATATTCAGAACAGTTAGGTAATTTCTTACGTTTCAAACAACAGAAAACCAATGGAGCAGAAATGCAACCTATTTCTGAAGATGCTCGTACCTTATTAGGCGAAGAAGGTAATCCAAAAGATAACGTGTTTACAGGTTTTAAATATGGCAATTGGAACAAAACCTTATTAAAAGATTGGATGACCGATGCAGGTATCAAAAAGCACATTACATTCCATTGTGCTAGACATACTTATGCTACATTACAATTAACGCTGGGTACAGATATTTACACCGTATCGAAGTTGTTAGGACATAAAAACCTATCCACAACCGAAATATACACTAAGGTTATTAATGAGAAAAAAATTGAAGCCGCTAACAAAATAAAACTGAACCTTTAATTATGGATTTGATTGTATATAGAAATATCCTTTATGGAGTTTTGAAACCTTGGCAACAAGACGATGCGAACGAAAAGTTTTTTAGACAAAATCTAAATCCTGACTTCGTCAATCCAGCTGATCCTTCAACATTTTACGAAGCGTTGAAAGAGCTTTTACCGACTTATCGTGAATTGTACAATGAAGATGGATTAGAGGTGTACGAAACTCAACCAGATACAGAGGTAGATTATACAATCAAAAAACCAATGATTAACATTCAGTTGCAAGAACCATTTTCTGCTACAAGTAAATTCTATTATTACGTATTACAGAATGAAACGACACGAATCAGTAACAGAATTTACTATTGCTTCAATAAAGACATTAACGAAACCAACAAAAAGGAATTAATCCAAAATGTTATAAAGTCTTGTAAAGATTTACTTTTAAGAATTGGCACAGACAAGAGTTTATATCCTACAGATAAATTAACGGATTATGTAATCGATTTATTGGTTAAATGTATCGTACGTTTACTAAAGGAAGTCGAATTACTTTATCCTTCCTATACCAATCAAATAAAAACAGAGCAATACGAGATATTCTCTGAATTGCTTCACGACCATTTCGAATATTTAGAAACAGATACTACCACACCAACATTCCAAGAGGCTAAAAATGCAATGCTTCAAATTGATGATTTCAAACTCGAAAAATCAGACAAACTATCTTTTGGCTTCAATGGAAATAAAGAAAATCTTAAATCAGTAATAATAGCATTAAACAGACATTTATATCTTTTAAATGAAGATAAAACCTCATCAGATGATTTATTAAGTGTGCTTACCTCTAAAGATTTAAAAATTGGTGCGCAACAAATTCATTTAGATTGCGAAACCACTCAATTTGCTTATATCGTTGATAAATTAAAATCACATTTTCATAACCTTACACCTACAAGTATCGAGAAAACCAATTTGTTTTATTCTAAAAAAGGCACACTATTAAAAAGGAATAATTTATATAAAAACAACAGCAATTATCCTAAAGAACAAGATACCATTGATAGAATTATCAAACAATTATAAATAAAAAAAGTAAGATGAGTAAGATGTCTTAGTAAGACGTTACTATCTTACTTTTTACCCTTTTATTTCTCTAGAATTTTGACTCATAACATTAAAATATAGCGTTATGAGTTCAGAAAATTTAATCCTAGAAAAGCTTGCTCAATTAGAAGGTAAAATTGAGGAGCAAAATTTATTGCAAAAAGAAGTATTAACGTTTAACGATGTGTGTAAGTATTTAGACATAAGTGCTTCACACCTTTACAAACTAACTTCTCAAAAGCAAATCCCACATTTTTGTCCACAAGGAAAAAAACTCTATTTCAATCGTACAGAAATAGACCAATGGTTAATGCGTAACAGGCAAGAAACTACGGAAGACATCGAAACAGCTGCAGCTAATTATTTAATCAAAAACAAACGTAAATAATTATGAGCTTTTATAGATTTTCCGAAGAAGAGGTTCAAGAGATTATGGATCGTTTAGATCAATTATCTATCGAGGTTAAAAAGAAACAACGTACTGAACCCGACCAAGTCTTTTACGATAATCAGGAGTTTCTCCAGATTATGAATATTAGCAAACGTACTGCCGCTTATTGGCGTACCGAAAACATTATTACCTATTCACAAGTAGGCAATAAAATCTACTACACTTTAGCCGACATCTTAGAGCTATTACAACGTAGTAAAATTCCAGCTAACAATTCCATTAACCTTAAATCTATTAACAATGACTAGAGTATCAATTTTCCAAAACTTCCATAATCCTGTACAAACCATTACATTACAGGATTTAATCTCAAACATCAAAACAGGTACATACCAAGACGATGTAAACACCATTCGTATGGCTATTGGAATGGGCAAACCCGAAAGAGCCGATGAATTAAAAAAGAACCTTTTAGCTTTCACGCCATCAGCAACCTATTCTGGTGGCAGAAAGAAAGCGTTTATTCAAGAATACAATCAAATCATTCATTTAGATTTTGATCATATTGAGGAGGAAGATTTAATTCAAATCACTACACAAACGGCATCTATTTCGTATACCTTAGCTTGTTTCAAAAGTCCAAGTGGTAATGGTTTAAAAGTATTTATTCAAGTAGATAGCTTAGTACAACACCACGACTTAGCATACAAACAAGTGCAAGAATATTACGAAAAGCAATTAGGTATTAATGCTGATCCTAAATGTAAAGATGTTACAAGATTGTGTTTTGTATCGTTTGATGAAAACGCATATTACAATCCATTAGCTACAATATTTGCTGTCAATACAAAGGTTGAAGAAAAAGTTGTCAGTCAATCGGTACAAATAACGAGTAGTCATACAGATGATGTATTTCAATATTGCGTTGATTTTACCAATAAGATTATCCAATTCGAAAAAGGCAATCGCAACAACTATGTATATCAGTTAGCGTGTAATCTAAACCGTAAAGGCATAAATCAATTAGATGCAGAACAATTCATTTTACAAAACTTTTATCACGAAAATCAAAAAGAATTCATCAAGTCTATTGAAAGTGCATACAGAAATCAAGCACACGAGTTTGGTACATTTGCAAAGACTGCAAACTTTGTAAACTTGCAAAAAGACAGTCCTCCTGATAAAGAACCAGTCTATGATGAGGTAGATTATCTTAAAACCACACCTACAATTCCTGCACATATCATCAATTATTTACCCGAATTATTAATCGAGGGTTGCGAAGCGTTTAAGGATAATGAACGCAAACGTGATGTATTTCTTACAGCTGGACTAACTATTTTAAGTGGTTGTTTGCCTAATGTTACAGGTATCTACCACCAAGAAAGAGTGTACCCGCATTTATTCTCATTCATTATTGCTCCTGCAGCAAGTGGAAAAGGTGTACTTAAAAATGCCAAACGTTTGGGCGATAAAATACACGAACGTTTTGTGAACAAATCGAATGAAGCTAAAAAAGCATTCGAAATAGAAAATGCAGAATACAAAACACTACTAGCCAAACGCAAAAAAGACGATGCAATACCCGAAAAACCTGTTGAGCCAAAATTCAATTTATTGTTTCTACCTGCCGATACCAGCCAAGCAATGATGATGAAAATGCTTCAAGACAACGAGGGTAAAGGTATCATTTGCGAAACAGAAGCCGATGCAATGAGTGGTGCAAACAAACAAGATTGGGGAAATTACTCGCATATTATGAGAGCCGCATTTCATCACGAAAAAATTTCAGCAGCTCGTAAAACCAATAATGAATTATTAGAAATTCCGAATCCACAATTAGCCGTTTCGTTATCAGGTACTCCAGCACAAGTACCCAAATTAATTCAATCAGCAGAAGATGGTTTGTTTAGTCGATTTATGTTCTATGCCTTCAAAAATGAAATTATATGGCAAGACCCATCACCTAAAAAAGGAGGGATTATTTTCAACGATCATTTCGAAAAGTTATCCAACGATGTGTTACAGATATATGATTTTCTAGAACAACACCCTACCGAAGTACAATTAACGCCCGATCAATGGCAACAATTAAATGTAGTTTTCAGTAAACTATTAACCAATACCGTATTATTCAATAGTGATGATACCTCAAGCATTGTATTCCGTTTAGGGTTAGTATTGTATCGTTTCTGTATGATTTTTACAGCCTTACGCAAAGTGGAAAATGGCGATTGTTCAGAAGTGGTAGTATGCACAGACGAAGATTTTTTAGCTGCACTAGAATTGATAAATGTATATCTAAATCATAGCATTTTAATGTTCAATAATCTAGCAAGTCAGTCAGAACCTATTACCTACAAAATGGGCAATAACAAAAAAGCTTTTTACGAAGCATTACCACAATCATTCCAGCGTAAAGAAGCAATAGAGTTAGGTGCAAAGTACAATCTATCAGAACGTTCAGTAGATGATTTTCTAAAAAATTCTGTACCCGAATTATTGTTTAAACCTAAAACAGGATGGTATGAAAAACTGTAGGTTAAAACTGCTTTTAATAGTTCAATAAAACAATGTATGATATAATTTACCAAAGAGATTGTAATAACTCTTTGGTTTTTTACTATATAAAAATTATGTTTCTATTAATATTCAAAATAACGAGTAAATAAAATCTGATTGTGAGAATATTTAAATAAATTAGCATCATATGCGTATTAATTAATACAGAATGAAAATCAACAGATTAAAAATTGTATTAGCTGAAAAAGATAAAACGAGTAAGTGGTTATCTTTTGAGTTAGGCAAAAGCGAAAGCACAATATCAAGATGGTGTACTAACGAAATTCAACCTTCATTAGAAACTTTAGTTACGATAGCAACTATTTTAGATATTGATGTTAAAGAATTATTGTATTCAACTAAAAAAGGAAAGGAAGATTAATGTTTAGTGGGATTGATATTTTAGAGAACGATATACTTGAACAAATGCCTGAAATATTAGACATCTTGTTATATGATAATACAACAAATGAAAATATTTTTTGGGCAACAGATAATTATATTGAGTTTGGTGAAGAGTTTAGTTTTAAATCACCAATTAAAATTCATTCAATTACAGGGATAAATGGTAATATTATTAAACCAAGAATTCAGAAAAGTAATGAATTAAAAAATAGTAGATCAAAAGACAAAGCCGAAGTATTTACACCTTCATGGGTATGTAATGCTCAAAATAATTTAATTGATGAAAAATGGTTTAATAAAAAAAATGTATTTAACCAGATATTAAAGGATGGTTCATCTACTCGATGGAAAACCATAAAGAGAAAAATTGAATTTCCCGAAGGTAAAACTTGGATTGACTATATATGTGATAAAAGATTAGAAGTCTCATGTGGTGAAGCACCATATCTTACAAGTAGATATGATACTACAACAGGTGATTATATAGAAATAAATAATAGAATTGGTCTTTTAGATAGAAAACTTAGAATTGTTTCTGAGAATGTAAAAAGCAAGGAAGAATGGTTTGAATATTCTTTAATAGCATATAAAAATATTTATGGTTATGAATGGCAAGGTGATAGTTTATTGTTAGCTAGAGAATCGCTATTATTTACATTTATAGATTTTTATAAAGAAAAATTTAATGAGTTTCCTGATTTTAATAAGATCAAAGAAATAGCACAAGTAATTTCTTGGAATATATGGCAAATGGATGGATTAAAATGCGTTATACCTGAAAGTTGTCATACAATTATTGAAGAAAAATTAGATTTATTTAATGATGCTGAAGTAAAAGAAAAAGAATGTGAGGGTTGCAAATCCAATAATATTAAATTACATAATGGAAAATATTGCCTAATAAAAAATTGGAAATTAAATTCCGAACAAAATAAAGATGAGATTATAAGATTTATTGATATTATATAATAAACTATCATGCCAAAAACTAACACTATAAATTTAAATTTACTTGATAATCTAATTTACGGAAGAGTTGAACCTCAATTGTATGCATTTACAACTGAAACTATTCCTAATTATCTTAAAATTGGTGATACTTATCGACCTGTAGATAAAAGATTAAATGAATGGAAAAAGTTTTTTCCTAATCTTGAAAGAAAGTATACGACTGTAGCAAAAATAAATAATGATATATATTATCGTGATTTATCTGTTCATAATTATTTAGAAAAGGATTTACATAAAATTCGATTATTACCAGGTGTTTTACCTTCTATTCCTTATTATTCAAAAGAGTTTTTTAAAGATACTTCTATTGATGATGTTAATTTAGCTATATCTGATATTAAACTAAATTTCGAAAATAATTCAGGCAAATATCAATTTTACAAGTTTGAGGAAAGCAGAATTCCAGAAACCTTTGTGTACGATAGAAATAAAAATTTTCCTCCAAGACCTAATCAGCAAGAAGCTATTAATAATTTCAAAAATGCTGTTAGTAATGTAAGAACAAATCTATTAATGTATGCAGTTATGAGATTTGGCAAATCTTTTACATCTATGTGTTGTGCTACCGAAATTTCAGCAAAATTAGTTGTTGTTGTATCTGCTAAAAAGGATGTCAAAGAAGAATGGAAAAAAACTGTAGAAAGTCATGTTCGTTTTAAAGATTATGAGTTTGTTGATTCTGATAAATTACTTGAAACTGAAAATTACTTATCTTCTAAAATTGAACAAAACCAAAAGATAGTTTTATTCTTAACACTTCAAGATTTACAAGGCGATTCAATTAAGAATAAGCATAAAGAGTTATTCACTTCATCAATAGATTTATTAATTATAGATGAAACTCATTTTGGAGCTCGTGCAGAAGAATATGGTAAAGTTTTAAGTTTATCTAAAGCTGAATTAAAAAAAGAATTAAAGAATTCAGATGAAACTTATGATCAATTAGAGGATTCAATTAAAGTTTTAGATGCAAATATAAGGCTTCATTTATCTGGTACGCCTTACCGTATTTTGATGGGATCCGAATTTACGAAAGAAGATATTATAGCTTTTTATCAATTTTCTGATATAGCTGATGATCAGCAAGAGTGGGATCATGAAAATCTAAATCGTGATGAAGTAAAAGAATGGGATAATCCATATTATGGCTTTCCTCAAATGATTAGATTTGCGTTTAATCCAAGTAAAGCAGCAAGAAAAAGATTAGAAACATTAAGGAGTAATGGTATTTCATATGCCTTTTCTGCATTGTTTAAACCAAAATCAATACTAAAAGATACAGTTTCTAATAATCATAAATTTTTCGACTATGAAAATGAAATATTAGAACTTTTCGAAATTATTGATGGTTCAAAATCAGAAGAAAATATTTTAAGCTTCTTAGATTATGATAAGATTAAGGAGGGTAATATGTGTAGACATATAGTTATAGTTTTACCTTATCGAGCATCTTGCGATGCATTAGAAAACTTAATTTTAAGTAATAATACAAAATTTAAGAATCTAAATTCATATGAAATTATCAATGTATCAGGTGTAGAGAATGAAACGCTTTATCGTACCGTTGAAGATGTAAAGCGTAAAATCAAAAATTGCGAATCTAATAATATAAAAACCATTACTTTAACTGTTAATCGATTATTGACAGGTACAACGGTAGAAGAATGGGATACTATGTTATATCTTAAAGATACTTCTTCACCTCAAGAATATGATCAAGCTATATTTCGTTTACAAAATCAATACATTAAGGAACTTGTTAATGAAGATGGCGATGTTATAAAATTCAATATGAAACCTCAAACATTATTGGTAGACTTCAGTCCAAACAGAGTTTTTATAATGCAAGAGCAAAAAGCACAAATATATAATGTTAATACTGATGCTAATGGTAATAATAAACTAGAAGAAAGACTTAAGAGAGAACTAGAAATATCTCCAATAATTACAATTAATCACAATAAAATTATTCAAATTGAAGCTACTGATGTACTTGATGCAGTAAGGAAATATTCAAGTGAAAGAAGTGTATTAGATGAAGCTGTAGATATCCCAATAGATTTTAGTTTATTAGATATTGATTTAATCAAAGACGTAATCCAAAAACAGGGTGAAATTGGTTCTAAACAAGGTCTTAAAATTGAAAACACAGATAGTGAAAATGGAGATGATTTAGATATACCAGATGGTGATACTGAATCACCTAATGAAAGTTCAAATAGTAGTAGCAAAAATAATGAAGAATTAAACGAAGATTCTTTACGTAAGAAATTCGCTACATATTATTCAAAAATATTATTCTTTTCATTTTTAACAGATTCAAAAATAAAATCTTTAAAAGATATAGTGGATTTATCTGTTGGAGAAGAAAATACAAGAATATTAAATAATTTGGGATTAAATATTAAAATTCTTACTTTATTGAATGATAATATTAACCCTTTTATTCTTAAAGAATTAGATTATAAAATACATAATATAAATTCTTTAGCCAATGATGATCGTCTATCTGAATTTGATCGTGCAACAATTGCTTTAAATAAATTTAGTAGATTATCCGATTCAGAAGTAGTCACACCTAAAAATGTAGCTAAATCTTTAATAGAATTGATACCTGAAACAAGTGTAAATACTGATTTTAGAATATTAGATATTGCAAGTAAGCAGGGTGAATTTGTTTATGCTACTTTTGAGAAATTTGGTAAAAATGTAGCAAACAATTTTTACTCTATCCCTACATCTAACATTGCTTATGAATTTACACGTAAAGTATATACATTATTAGGGCTAGATATAAGTAAAATAGAAAAAAATTACTCATCATACGATTTGTTAAATAGAGATGATATTGTAATTAATAATGAAATTAAAATAAATAATACAGCAATGAAATTTGATGCTATTCTAGGTAATCCTCCTTATCAAGCAAAAGATGGTGGAGCAGGTGCAAGTGCTAAACCTATTTATAATCAATTTGTTTCTATAGCAAAAGGCCTTAACTCTAAATATATTTCTATGATTATTCCTACAAGATGGTTTTCTGGAGGAAAAGGCTTGGATGATTTCAGGGATGAAATGTTGAATGATAAGCATATTGTAGAACTACATGATTTTCTTAATCCTAAATCTATATTTAAGGATACTAACAACAGAGGTGGAATATGTTATTTTTTGTGGGATAATAATTTTGATAATACAAAAAATACAACGAAAATTTTTACTTATAAAAATGAAACACCTTTGGTAAGTATTAGAAATTTAAAAAATGAGGATACAGATATTTACATTAGACACCAAGAATCATTAGACATTTTAGAAAAAGTAACAAAAAATAATTCTTTTATTACTTTTGAAAACTATGTTTCTTCAAGAAAGCCATTTGGTTTGGATGGTAAGATCGTAAAGGATGAAACAATCTTTAAAAGCAGTAAAGTTTATGACGATGATTTAAAATGTTATGGAAAAGCTAAATCTATTGGATACATTAGGAAATCTATTATTACAAAAAATGTAAATTGGATAGAAAAATTAAAAGTATTTACTCCATATGCAAATAATATAGGTACTGAATTACAAGATGATAATTTCAATACTATAGTGGGTTATGAAAATGAAATTTGTACTGAGACTTATATAATTTTAGGTGTTGAATTAAATTTAAATGAATTAAGTGCTCAGAACCTTGCAAAATATTTTAAGACAAAATTTGCTAGATTTTTACAAAGTTTAGCTAAATCAAGTCAGCACGGTACCTCTAAAACATATAAATTTATTCCTGTTCAAGATTTTACAGAAAAATCAGAAATTGATTGGACAAAAGATGTAAGTAATATTGATTTACAATTGTATGAGAAATATAAATTATCAAATGAAGAAATTCAATTTATTGAAGAATCTATAAAACCTATGTAATCAATATGTTTATATATAAGAATTCTAAAGAGAATTTTTCAAGATTAAACGAAAAGCAATTTAAACTTGAAAAAGAAATTCAAATATTATTTGAATCAAACTTGGATTTATTAACAGGTTTAAAGTTTATAAAATCTGAATTTACTATAAAAAGTAACCGTATTGATACATTGGCATTTGATGAAGAAAGTAAATCTTTTGTAATAATTGAATACAAGCGAAACCAAAATTACTCTGTCATTGATCAAGGTGTTTCGTATTTAAATTTAATGCTTGAATATAAAGCTGATTTTATTGTTGAATATAATGAAACACAAAGCGAAAATTTAAAACGTAATGATGTTGATTGGTCACAAACCAGAATCATTTTTGTGTCACCTTCATTTACTGAATTTCAAAAGCAATCTTCAAACTTTAAGGACTTGTCTATAGAATTATGGGAAATTAAACAGTTTGAAAATGATTTAATTATTGTAAATCCAATAAAAAAATCAAAATCAGCTCCAAGTATTAAGCAAGTACAACAAAGTGAAGATTCGGAAATTTCTAAAATTGCTAAAGAAATTAAAGTATATACAGAAGAAGAACACTTAGAAGGTAAAAATGATGATATAATTGAATTGTATGAATCTTATAAAGAAGCAATTTTAAAACTATCTAGTGATATAGAAATTGAACCTAAAAAAATGTATATAGCATTTAAAAAAGGGAAAAATGTAGTAGACATTCGTATTCAACAGAAAAATTTAATTTTCTGGATTAATATGAAAAAAGGAACTTTAGATGATCCTAAAAATATAGTGATTGATTGTTCAAGCAAAGGACATTATGGTAATGGTGATTATGAACTCTCTATTTCCGATACTAACAATCTAGAATATATTATGAGTTTAATTAAACAAGCAATTATATAATTGATATAACCAATAAATCGAAAACAACAATTTATTCTATTACGTAAAGGAGCAAATTTGCTCCTTTTTTATTTCCCTAAAATATTGTAAGTTAGTTGTATACATTCAGTACCGATAACCCTAATTAATCACGATGAAATATGCAGCAACTTACGATAAATTTAATACCATTAGAGATCAATAACGCTACTTTACAATGTAGCTTTTATACAGAGAAGTTCGAAGGTTCATATCCATTACACAGAAGCGAATTACCTTGCGAATTATGGGACAATCATCAAGAGGAAATAAAAGATAAATTTTATTATACTTCATTTGAAATTGGGCAAGATGCTGCATTCACCACAACCATAGATTTATCCAAATCAACCAAATTTGCGAAGCATTATTATACGCAACAGCTATTGCGTTATATTTCGCCATTGGTAGATGCGGTAAAACTAAACTTTGTAAAAGACATCGAAGTTTGGATGAAGAACACCCAACTATCTAAAACAGAGTACACCACTTACGATAAATACACGTTAAAAATAGAATATTCATACCTCATCAATAACTTAGCGTTATTAATAGCGTATGATGGCGTATCTAAGGTAGCTACACAATCCATCAACACATTTAATATTCCAACCCATCATTTCAAAAAAGTAATATTCAGAAACGAGATTTTAAGTTTCGATAAACTACATAACGAAGCAAAATTACATTTGGAAGAAGTATATCCAGTGCTAAACATCGGACTAAAAAACATTTTAGGAATAGAACATACGATTGATAAATCAACCAACAGATACAAAACCTATTATCAGTTAATCAATGATTTTAAGAAGAAATATGTAAACAACAGCACATTAAGTTTTATAAATCCATCAGATAACTTTTACCCAATACCAGCCGAAAAGGTATATGCTACGCATTACCATTCCAATAATTTAAGGTTTGGCAAAGACAAAGAAATAGATCCAAAAGTCGGTATCAAAAAGTTTGGGCCTTATCAACCAAGCCCACATCAACACGTGAAGTTCTTTTTTATATATCATCAGCCTGATAGACAAGAATATGTAAAACCTTTATACACTTATTTTACCGAAGGTTATAAAACATTTTTTCCGCCATTAGCTAAACATATTTGTCAACCATTCCATATGGATAAAGACAACAGCTTAGCGTATAAGGACATTAAAACAGCTTTAGTAGAATTAAAGCAACATCTCATACATTTCAAAAAAGAACCCAATACACGATATGTAGCCATCTATGTGAGTCCTGTTCATAAAGAATCCGAGCAAGATGTACAGTTGTATTACCAAATCAAAGAGGAGTTATTAAAACAAGATATTTCCTCACAAGTCATATATAAAGAAAGCATCAAAAACAATTATTTCGGAGCATTCTTAGAGAACATTACACCCGCTTTATTAGCCAAAATAGACGGTATTCCTTGGCGTTTGGATAGAGAGCTAAAGCAAGAATTAATCATTGGTGTAGGAGCTTTTAAATCGGCTCAATTCAACACACGTTATGTAGGCAGTGCATTCTGTTTTAATAACAAAGGAGAATTCAAAGGATTTGATTGTTTCAGAAACAACGAAATAGATTTAATAGCAGGTGCAATAGGAAAGCAGGTGCTAAAATTTGTTATAGATAATAACAACCAAGCCGAACGATTAATTATACATTATTACAAACCAATAGGAAAGGATGAAATAGACCCTATACAACAAACATTAAAACGATTAAATCTAGATATTCCAATCATTATTATTTCTATCAACAAAACAGAATCATCAGATTATGTAGCATTTGATACCCAATCACCAGAATTAATGCCAATAAGTGGAACAATATTGCAAATAAGCAAACTCAAATACCTATTATACAACAATACAAGATATTCAGTAGAAGGCAAACCAATAGCATATCCATTTCCAGTAAAATTAGCATTATACTGTACAGACAAAGATTATTTAGAGAACGTCAACAACGTAAAAGAATTAATAGACCAAGTCTATCAATTCAGCAGAATGTATTGGAAATCGGTAAAGCAACAAAACTTACCTGTAACCATCAAATACCCAGAAATGGTAGCACAAATATTCCCACATTTCGAAGGAGATAAACTACCCGACTTCGGAAAAAACAACCTGTGGTTTTTGTAAATGTAATTTACTGACAAAGAAATAATATCTTGTATATTTATAGATTTAATCTCCAACTAAATGATTGTGAAAAATAATGGGAAATATTGTCAATAGTATTAATGACCAAATACAAAAATTTAAAGATAGAAAGTTAAATATAAGCTGTTACGAAGAAAGTAAGCTTAAAGAAATACTATTGGATATAGGATATTATAGATTAGGATTTTATTGTTATTACTATTATGATAAAAACAAAAATGAATTCGATCAAAATATTAAAATTTCAGATATTGTCAATCTATATTATCTAGATATTGACTTAAAATATTTACTATTAAAATACATTAATCGTATTGAAATTAATTTTAGAACAAAGTTGATTTACTATGTATCAATGAAATATAAAGATAATCCATATTGGTACGTAGATGAAAATATAATGAGTGAAGAATATGTAAAGGATTTTAAAGAGAAGATTTATACTGAAAAATTCAAAACAGAAAATTTAGCTTTAAAAAAACATCACGAAAAACCTACAAGTGGAGATTATGCACCTTGCTGGAAAGTATTTGAGTATTTAACTTTTGGTTCGATAATAACGATTTTTAATAATATTAAAGATGAGGAAGTCAGACAGAGAGTTTGTGATAAATATAATATTAAGCATTTAAATAAGTTCAATTTGCTTTTAAATTCAGTTAGATTAATTCGTAATATTTGTGCGCATAGTGGTGTATTATTTGATTATTCATTGCCTAAAAGTGTTAGTACAATACCTCAAATAAACTTTAATAAAGGCGATAGAAATTCTTTAGATACATCGATAAAAATAATAGGTTTTTTTATTGAAAATATTTCAGTGAATCGCTATCAAGATTTCCAAGATGAAATTAAAGACTTTTTTGAAACTAGAAAGAAAGATACTGTATTAGCATCAGTGATTAAGGATAGAATAAAATATTTAGATTAAAATATACTACTTATCAAATTATTTGTATATTTGCACTACAAAGTGCCTCACTCGACAAGCTCATTTGGTGCACTATAAAAAAATATTCAGCTCGGTTTTTATAGCCGAGCTTTTTTTATGTCTACAATAAAACGGCTTTTAGGTTTCGGATAAATTGAAGTTTTGTCCATTCTAATCTATGGATATAAGTAGTAATTCTTAATTATATACTATTGTTTCATCAAATATTATATCGTAATATTGCAATGATAATAAATCAATAATGGGAATAACTAAATCGGAAATATTTACAGACGAACAAAATAAACTAGCTACTTTATTCAAGGTATTAGGACATCCTGCTCGTGTGGCTATTATTCAGCATATTATCAAACAGAATGCGTGTATCTGTACGGATTTGGTGGATGAATTAGGTTTGGCACAAGCCACCATTTCTCAACATTTAAAAGAATTAAAAAGTATCGGAATTATTCAAGGTTCCATCGAAGGAAAATCGGTTTGTTATTGTATTGATGAAAAGGTTTGGGCTGCAATTCAAAATGAATTTTCTAACTTTTTCAATCAAAATGTCAAAATAGAGAAATGCTGTTAAGGCGTTTTTTTTGAAATAAACCATCGTAATATTACGATTAATAAATAATATAAGAATATGAAACTTTCAGAAATCAAAGAAATCTTACCAACATTAGAAAATGTTGAATTTCAATTAGAGGATGCTACTTTCGTGCCAGAGCATTTCCACGTTACAGAAGTGGGAGAAATCACAAAGAAATTTATTGATTGTGGTGGAGTTATTAGAAATGAAAAAGTAGTAAACTTTCAACTATGGAATGCTGATGATTACGAACATCGTTTAAAACCAGGTAAATTATTAAACATTATTCGCTTATCCGAAAATAAATTAGGAATTGAAGATGCCGAAATCGAAGTAGAATATCAGTCGACTACAATTGGTAAATACGATCTTGAATTTAATGGAAAACATTTCATTTTAAAAAATAAAAAAACAGCTTGTTTAGCCGAAGATGCTTGCGGTATTCCCGTTGCAACTGAAAATAAATTTAGAGTAAAAGAAGAAAAATGGATATCCCCCTGAATTTTCCAGTGTAAGTTAAGCTACATTTTTTAAAAATTGTAAATTATTATTAAACTCAAA
>NZ_JACAGF010000027.1:0-19465 GCF_030324345.1 Empedobacter sp. R750
CGGATAAATTAGAAAATGACATACGAAAATATTTAGCTGGACTAAAACCCAAAACATAACTACGTCGTACAACATCGTATTGGCAATAGGCGGGCTGAACGGCTTCGTATCAACGGAAGTGCAAAATTCAACTTCTGTTCTTCGATTAAAGTTCAGTGCTAAAAATCCCGCCCATCGCCAATACGCGGCACGTTGGCAGAAATTTTGATCAAAAAGTTTCTAAAATTACGGTTTCCCGTAAACTTCTTGTAAGATGTTACCTTATTTTTGCTAACGGTCGGACAAGCCGAAACAGCGACTTGAAATTTTCTGAAAGTAGGTTTTCAATTATATAAAAAATGAGTTCTAAAAAAATTAATCTTTTAATTTTTTCTATTTTTTTAATTTTTTCAAATTGTAAAAATGAGATTTCTAAGAGTAATCAGTCGGATAATACAGTAATTAATGATTCAGTTGAAGTATTTGCAGAGGACGATGGCTATTATGAAGAATATGAAGAACTAAATCATTATTTTTTTAAATTGTCGTCAGAAGATTTATTATTAACAAACGAATCAGGGCAAGTAATTTCGTATGATGATGAAATTAATTATTCTGAATTACCAAATTTAATTCAAATTTATTTTGTACATCAACTTTTGTATGATTATCATGGAATTAAACGTTACTATCAAGATGTTTTAAACAAGGACCTGTATACAAAAAGAGATAGCAAAGGTAATAGTAGTTACACACAAGAATTCATAGATTTTTTTAACTCTAAAGTAAATTATGTATACGAGTTACCATTAAAAAGCGAAGATGAAAAACTTAACGAGATTTTTAATAGAATTTATTATAACAATAAAGATTTTCAAATTTATGAGGGAGAAAAAAAATATGGAAGACAAGAATTTTATTTAAGTAAAGACGGAACATTTGAATATGGAATAAATTATTGGGGAGAAAAATATATTAAAAGTCCTAGAATATCACTCTACAGAAATGAGAACGGTTATTTGAGCATCTCTAGATTTTGAAATATTAATAAGTTTATAAAAACAACTTTTAATATATAATTTAAAGATCATCTATTATTGAAATATAATTTTATGAAACAACTTGAAACGAAAGACTGTAAATATTGCGGAGAACAAATTGCAATTTCTGCAAAAAAATGTAAACATTGCAATGAATGGTTAGAAGATAATCATAGTAATAATAAAACTGAAGAAAACAATGATAATAAGTCTACAGGATTTTCTACAAGAATAATCTCGTCAATATTTTTATTCGGTATTGGTTGGAGTCTATTTAAATTTGGAAGTTGGAAATTGATAATAGGTAAAAAGATTCCAACCATAGTACAATATATCAATTCTGGAAATTTGAAAACTAACATAATTTGGGAAGAAAACGGTATTTTATTTAGGTTCAATGAGAAATTTTACGGGTTTACTAATAATCATCATTATTTTGATTCACCTATTCTTCAATGGTTTATGTTAATATTTTCTATTATGTCATTCATATATGCAATAAATATGTTACTTTTTGGAAGTTATGGAGATGATTAAAAAAACTTCTGCCAACATAGGTAACTGTTGCACAACTCAATATTTCAGACAAAATACACCAATACCACAAATACAAAAAGCTCCCTTGCAGGAGCTTTAGTTTTTATGCAACGTTATTGATATATTCTTTTTCGAGGATGCCGTCTACTATTTTTTCAACCTCATCAATATTGGCTTTCAATAATTCGTTGTTTTCTATCTGTTCTATTTCATGAAACTGCACATGTTTGTTGAACTCTTGCAGTTTGGCGTAATAACGTTTTAATTCTGCTTTGTTGAACAAGTTTCCATTCTTTACATAAATCACATGTATTTTTGATTTGATGTATTGCGAAACTTGCAATATATCGCCTCTATTGCGTGATATATCTATCGAATAGAAAATAGATTTCAGGTATTCGCTTTTAGCTGTTGGCTCTTTTACCAACCAATCTGTTGTTTTAAGACTTGCTGCTATCGGAATAATATTCAGCACCTTATTCGGGAACAAACATGCCATTTCCCACGCTAATCCTCCGCCTAAGTCTGCACCAATAATGGCAAAAATCTCGTCTACTTCCAATTCAAATAACGTCAACCAAAACAACACCGCTACATCGCGTGCTGTAATGTGATCGCGTGGTATATAGTCGTACTTTATGGTTTGGGAAACGCCATTTCCAGGAATATCTATACAGATTACCGTATACTCATTAAGATCAATTGCTTTGTTTTTTCCCATGACCCCATCCCAATGATAGGTACAATCTGAATCTCCGTGTAAGGAATGGTTAATCAAAATGACTGGAGCTGTTCCTAATGGAAGTCCAAAAAGTTGAAATGTTACCGAAACATTGTTTAAGATTGTGTTGTCCTCTAAGGGCCAAACTGGAATCGTTAATTGTTGTAAACTTTGCATTGTTTTTAATTTTATATTGGTAATTGTTGTTTTTGTTCAAAAAAAATCCCCATCGAAACTCGACGGGGAAACCTAAAATATATTAAAAAATAAAATCTCTTTTTAGTATACATGACTTTCCCACGTCTGGATATTCCAAACCTGTTTGCGAATCGACATATATAAGCACGTAAACTTCATTTTTTGATTACTTTGTTATCCAAATGTATAAAATAATTTTCGGCAAACAATTAAAATTATCTTAATTATTTGTAAAATTTTCTAAATCTCTATTTTTAATAACGAAGTCGAAATATCTCTTGTTGAGAAAGCTTAGATTCTTCATTCCGCTAAAGCTCCATTCTGAATGACATTTACTGTCATGTTGAGCTTGTCGAAACATCTCTTGTCACCCTGAACTCGTTTCAGGGTCACATCTAATTCAGAACATAAAAATTATAACCACATAGAGACATAGGTTTATAGTTTGTAACTAGAGAAAAATAGATATACAATAGTTTTCATCTACGATAAAAATACTATGCGTGAACTACTGACTTCTATATAAAATCTTCTATTACGATGTATCTATATGGTAGAATATTAAAAAACAAATCAAGTAATTATTCAAACCTTTATTATCGAAACAATATCCAATTTAGAATAAAATTCTAAGTGATCATTTTAAAATAAAATTATTAGAAAAGATTACTACATATTCAATTTTTTATGTAGTTTTACACCGTATTTCGAATCGTAGAAAACGATACCAACCGAGAGGAGTCTCCACGGTGGTAAAACAATACGGGAGTTCATCCAAAAACAACGAAAAATCCCCTATTATCGAAATACAATAATTGTTTTATTTTAACTATTTATTGTATGTCACAAAACATTTCTGAGCTTAATTTAGCTCCTATATCAGATGAAAAATTGGTCGATTTTATCAATCAACAATTGCCTATTAAAGTTCCTGCGCTAAAAGATCATATTATTGAAGAATTCAAGAGAAGAGGTTTGGATTATCGCCATCTATACAATGTAAAAACAGATGAATTGAATATCAAACTTCCGCTTAGTTTGATTGATGGTTGCTTGTTCGAGCGTAATATTCCCAAACCGCCTTTGGTAGGTAATTTCTACGCTGTTGTACATAGATTGAGAAACTTTTTGCAACATAGCAAAGAATTGAACGGAAAGCGTCTTAAAACGTTTCATTATATCTTCGATCAACTTTATTTACCTTATGAATTGATTGATATTATTTCGGAAGATGATGTCAAAAATCTAACTGAAGATGATGTATTTATTACCTTCAAAAACTCGAAACAACATTTCCCGAACGATAAGATTATCAATAAAATTCCGAAAAATAATTTATTGATTACCGTCGACAAAGGGAATTATTACCGCGGTTTGGATAAAGTAATTTTGTCGCATCAAAATACGATTATCAGAGAAGAAAACTTGAATAACGTAACTGCATAACTGAAATTGCTTTCGACAAATCTCTATATTTGTTGAAAGCAATTTTATATGACGCCAGAAAAAAGAGAATTAGTAGAAGCAAGTTTTAATCGTTCGGAAACCTTAAAATTTTATAACGCATCACTTATCGAATGCGAAACGGACTATGTTTCGATTAAGATTCCGAAACAAGAAATGATGACACGTAAGCACGGAATGTTTAATGGTGCTATGATTGCTTCTTTGGTTGATGTTTCATCTGGTTATGCTGCTGTTTCTCACTATGACGACAATTGTTATGTGGTAACAGTTGAGTTAAAAGTGAATTATTTACGACCTGCTTTGGGTGATTATTTACTATCAAAAGCCTATGTGATAAAAGGAGGAAAAAAGATAAGTACCATACGCACAGAGATTTTTGTGGTTAACGAAACAACGAACAAAGAAACGCATGCGGCTACTTCTTTGGTGACTATGATGAGAATAAAATAAATATATAATTTGTCTCAACTTTTGAATAAATCACCACATAGAGACATAGAAATAAGTGATTATTTTGATACAGAAATTAGTAGTGTAATTCTATCTTTTTTTAAGAAAAAACCGTCATTTCGAGTGAAATTCTGTAAGAATTTTGTATCGAGAAAAAGGTTTTTTGAAAGAAAAGAATAATAACCGATTGAAAGAAATAATTTTCTTATAACGCGATTAATTAAATCAATTCAACTTGTTATTTTCTTCTTTTTTGTTGATTTAATTTTATAAAAAATCGCAGAATGAAAATAAGAGAATTACAATTGTTTACAAATGAGTTAGAAAAAACGAAATCATTTTATACAACTATTTTAGCTTTTGAGTTAATTGAAGAAACAGAAAATCAGTTTAGCTTACAAGTTGGTTGGACAAGATTAACTTTTGTAAAATCGGACAAAGAACATATTTATCATTTCAGTTTTTTAGTTTGTAAAAATCAATTCGAAAAGGCATTTAATTGGATACAAAATAAAACTAAAATCCTAAACACCGATACTGATCAACATATTGCAAACTTCGAAAATTGGAATGCACAATCTTTTTATTTCTATGATGGAGGTAGAAATCTTGCTGAGATGATTACACATTATAATTTAGACTATCAAAATGATGCAGAATTTGATCAACAATCTATTTTAGGAATTTCTGAAATTGGTTTACCTACAACTAATATTGAGGCTAGCAATCAATTATTAGAAGAAAAAACAACATCTAAATTCTGGAAAGGAGATTTTGAAACTTTTGGTACTAATGGCTCAGATGAAGGGAAAATATTATTACCGAATTACTTTATTAAAACAACTTGGTTTCCTACAACTGATATAATAACTCCTACTCCATTTACAGCTATTTTGGAAAATGAAAATCATTATTCAAAAGTAATTTTCAATAATAATAAATTAAATATATCTAATCTTGCCATTTTATAAAAAATAAGCATTGAATAAAAAGTGATATCTTAAGGGTAAAAAAAAAATGGGATTGTAACTTTGCATTCCAAATATCTAAAAATGGTAAACTTTATATTAATCGCAGTCTGCATAATTACCGGAATGGTGTTTAAAGCAACAAAATCTATACATCCTGATGCCCATAAAGGGATCAACACATGGATCTTATATTTGGCTTTACCAGCAGTCTCGTTTAAGTATTTACCAAAAGTAGAATGGTCGCAAGAAATGTTATTTCCTATCTTTTCGACTGTCATTATAGCCGTTGGAAGTTTGTTTTACATGAAATTCTACAGCAAAGCAAAAGGGTATTCGGAGCGTTCGAGAAGAACATTGGAATTGGCAAGCGGCTATAGCAATACATCTTTTATTGGCTTTCCTTTGATCTCAGCATTTTATGGAGAAAAGTATTTGAGTATTGCGATTATTTGTGATCAAACCATGTTTTTGTGCTTGTCAACCATCGGAATAGTTTCTGCATTAAAAGGTGGAAGCAATGGATCTGGAGCAATAGATTCTAAATTTATCTTGAAACGATTATTTACTTTTCCCCCATTTTTAGGTTGTATAAGTGCATTGATTATATCTCAATTTATCGACTTATCTCCTGCCGAACCTTTCTTCGACAAATTAGCTGCAACCGTTGGTCCATTGGCTTTATTTTCGGTTGGATTGCAATTAAAGTTTAATGGTTGGAGAAAATTATGGTCTCAAATTTCGATGTCTATGGTTTACAAATTAATGATTGCGCCTGCAGTTGTAATGCTTTTAGCCATCGTAATTGGAATAAAAGGTGATGTGGCTAAAATCTCTATTTTTGAAGCTGCTATGCCTACATTAGTGACATCGAGTATTATTGCGGAACAATTTAAACTCAACACCAAACTAACCAATTTGATTATTGGTATCAGTATTATTGTAGGCTTTTTTACAGCTGCTTTTTGGTATGAAATGATACAATTGTTTATTCAGTAGATTTACATATTACGGTTTTTATTAGAATTAAGATAAATTTTATCTTCTAAAACCTTATTCTCGATACAAAATTCTAAAAAGAATCTCATTCGAATTAACGGTTTTATTTCAATACTTCTTTCAAAAACAATAATGTATGTTCCCAAGCTCTATCTGCCATTACTTTATTATAATCAGGTGATTCTGGATTGGTAAACGTGTGTTTTGAATTTGCGTAAGTTATCATTTGCCAATCTGTTTTTCCTTCGTTCATTTCAATTACTAAATTCGAAATATCTTCTGGTTTTACAGACTCATCTTCAGCAGGATGTTCAATCAAAACTTTTGTTTTAAGAGGAATATTTTTTCGATCCGAATCTTTTGCTAATCCACCATGAATAGAAACAACACCCATAATAGGTAATTGCGCACGAGCAGCTTCTAATGCGCCTGTTCCTCCAAAACAATAACCAATTACAGCAATTTTACTTGGATCTGCACCAGCTTTGATTAACTCTTTCAACGCTAAATCAATTCGTTTTTGATAAGCTGCATAATCAGACTTGTATTTTCCTGCTATTTTGGCCGCTTCCGCATTATCTTTCGGATTGTTTCCTTCTCCATAAATATCCGCAACAAACGCAATATAGCCTTCTTTTGCTAAATCTATTGCAGCTTGTTTTGCTTCGTTATCAGCTCCTTTCCAAGCGGGTAAAATCAATACTCCTGGACTTTTCTTTGTTGTATTGTCGGTTACTAAACCATTCAATTTTTGCGAACCATCTCTATAAGCAACTTGTTTTAGGTTTTGTGCATGTGTCGTATTCATCATCAATACAATTAAAAATAAACATTGAATTACATTTTTCATCTACTAAAAAATTTAAGACATTAAGATAAAAAGAACTAATTTTATATCGGATATTGAATTGAATATTTAACACAATTAGCATGGAACTTATTACATTAAAAACATTTGAAAGCCCTATTGAAGCACATATTTTACGTTCGAAATTAGAAAGTGAACAAATTGATGCTTTTGTTTTTGATGAACATTCGGTTGGGATGAATCAGTTTTTGTCGAATGCTATTGGTGGTGTGAAAGTAAAAATTAAGAAAGAAGATACTGATCGCGCCATGAAAGTTTTAGAAGAAATTGATGCTTCAAATTACACCAATGATTTGGATGAAATTCTTGTTTGTCCAAAATGTGGAAGCAATGAGTATTACAGCAATTACAAGTCAATGAAAGGTGGAAAAGGCTTACTTTCTTTATTATCTTCTATCATATTTTGGGTCTACCCTATTTACTACAAAAACGTGTTCAAATGCAAGAAGTGTGGTGAAGAATTTAATGGTTTACAATAAAAAAAGAACGACAAGAAATTGCCGTTCTTTATGAACAAAAATATATGATTTTTATTGATTAAATTGTCCAACGCAATAAGCTTGCTCCCCAAGAGAAGCCTGCGCCAAAGGCTGTCAACATCAATAAATCTCCTTTCTTTAATTTTGATGTATTTTCCCAAATACACAACGGAATTGTCGCTGCAATTGTGTTTCCGTAATTCTCAATATTGATTAAAGTTTTACCTTCTTCAATATTAATTTCATTACCAACAGCGTCAATAATTCGTTTATTTGCTTGATGCGGAACCAACCAATTTACATCTTCTACAGAAAAATCGTTGCGTTTCAAAACATTGACACACGTATCACTCATCGATTGAATTGCATTTTTGAATACAATTTTTCCATCTTGTCTAATGTAACGTTTTTCATCAACCAACAACTGTGAACTCGCTGGATACAAAGAACCACCTCCTTCTATATTCAAAAATTCTTTTCCAGTTCCATTACTCTGTAACAAAGCATCTAAAATTCCTTCTTCGTTTGTAGGCTCTAACCAAACTACTCCAGCTCCGTCTCCAAACAAAATATTTGTCGAACGATCTTTGATGTCTACATACGCACTGATTTTATCAGCACCAATGACCAAAACATTTTTGTAACGTCTACTTTCAATCAACGAAGCGCCCATGTCCAACGCATATAAAAATCCAGAACAAGCTGCATTCATATCAAATGCCCAAACATTCTCTATTCCTAACTTTTCGCATACAATATTTGCTGTAGCAGGCATCAACATATCTGGTGTAGAAGTCGCAACAATCAACGCATCAACATCTTTGATGTCTTTTTTGTATGTATCAATTAAATTCTGAATTGCACTAACCGCCATATCAGAAGTCGCTAAACCTTCCTCTAAAATACGACGTTCTTTAATTCCCGTTCTTTTTACAATCCATTCATCAGAAGTGTCTGTAATCTTTTCTAAATCGGAATTAGTTCGTTTATTCTCTGGCACATAACCACCGATTGCTGAAATATGTGCAAATATTTTTTTTGTAAAATCTACCACCATAAAATTCTTTTCATTCAAATTTCATGTATCGATTATCTACTAAAAGACGCATCAATTAAAATTTGAGCAACAAAGGTCTATCCAATTTAACAAATTAGTTAGCGAAATAAACGTAATAATATGTCAAAAAGACGTTTTTAGAAAGTTTTCACATTTGCATTGATTTACATCAATTATTAGTTAGAAGCGATGAAAGTTGTAGGCGAAACACCTGCATAATTTTTGAAAAATTTACTAAAAACTGAGGTGTCTATAAAATTTAATTCTGTCACAACATCAGAAACACTATATTTTGGGTTCTTTAGCAAGACCTTTGCTTCTAGCACAATGGCTTCGGCAATGATTTGTTTGGGTGATTTATTAAAGACTTCAACGATGATTTTGGTTAAATGCTTACGACTTATAAACATTTCATCTGCATAAAACTGTACATTACGCTGACGACGAAAATGAGTTGAAACTAAATACAAAAACTGTTTAGCTAATTCCTCCTTTCTGACTTCTTTCGTAGTACTTTTCGCCATTACAGCTTGGTTGTAGTAATTTCCCATCTCGTACATCAAGACCGAAAAATGATGTAAAACCAAATCTTTTGCAAAGATATTTTCGTTCTTGATGGTATATTTACTAATCTTGTTCAAATTGTAGCGCATATCACGTACAATCTTTTTATCTAAAGAAATGATTTTAGGATATTTAGACGACAAAAATTCTACTAAATTATTGGATTTCACGTGAAAACCAGCTTCAATAATCAAATCTGAATCAATGAAGATTGCTTGAACAGCAAAATCAACCGAGTGTTCTATAATCTCGAACAACTGACCTGGAAGAACCACAATAATATCGTCACGTTTGATTAACGTTGGTTCTAAATTTACCGTGATTTCACATGTTCCAGCAGTAATTAAAATCAACCCAAGCGACGTAAACTTATAAGGTTTTCGTTTTACAAAATAATAATTGTTTTCAGGACCTACGTCAAAGATTGCTAACCGACGATCAGTTGCTTCTTCTTTGTAAGTTCTTAAAATATTATCAATTGAATAAAGTTGAATATAATCACTCATTTTTAGCTTTTATTTTTTCGAATACAATGTTAAAAGATTTTTTTGACAAGTAAAAACATAAATGCGTCTTTTTAACAAAATCTTACGTCATTTTGGTATATCTAATATCCTCTTTCTAATGAAACTTCATTCAATAAAGTCTCGTTATTTTTCATTCTATTGTAGTTATCTGCAACTTGTTTTAGAGCTGTTGTTGCATTTGTAACACTCGCAATATGAGGTGTTACATAAACATTTTCATTCGTCCAAAAAGGATGATTTTCAGGTAAAGGTTCTTCAATAAAAACATCTAAATAAGCCTCTTTTATTTGTTTTTCTTCGATTGCAATTAATAAATCCTTTTCGACCAAATGTGCTCCACGACCAACATTAACCAAAACTGTATGAGCTGAACATTGTGCAAAAAAGTCTTTGTTCAAAATACCTTCTGTATCATCTGTCAAAGGCAAAATATTGACAATAAAATTAGTATTAGAAATCGCAGCATTCAAGCCTTCTTTTCCTGCAAAAGATTCTACTCCATTTATATTTTTAGGCGAATTCGACCAACCTTTGACTTGAAAACCTAAAGCAACAAATTGCTCTGCTACTAACTTTCCGATTTCACCTAATCCTAAAATTGTAATTGTTGTTTCCTTGATATTTTGATAAGTAGTAGGTTTCCATTCTTTACGAACTTGATCTTTATAATACGTCAACAAATTTTTCATTGAAGTCATAACACAAGCCAAAACATGCTCAAACATTTCTTGTTTCAAAGCAGGATCAACAATACGTGTCACCTTTATTGAATCTGGAATTTTGGTATGCAATAAATGGTCAATTCCTGCTCCAACAGATTGTACAACTTTTAGATTTGGAAATTCAGCCACATAATTTTTGTGCGGTTTCCAAGTTGCAATAAATTCTACATCATCTGGATTTGAGATATTTGGATAAACTTCAACTTTCGTATCTGGCAACAATTCTTGTAAATTTCTTTGCCATTCTTCTGTTGGTTTTTGATTGAATATTAAGGCTACACTCATAATTGTTTACTTTTAAAACAAATGTAAATAACTCTAAATTAATCACACATTAAATTTGACGATTTGTCAGATTTCTTACATTTGGATTAGAATTTGAAAGAGTTCAAACAAATATATTTTAACTAAAAAAATACACTATAAATGGCAAATCCGTTATTAGAAAAATTTGAAACACCTTTTGAAAGTGCTCCTTTTTCTAAAATCAAAAATGAAGACTACAAACCTGCTTTTATCCAAGCAATTGAAGAAGCAAAAGCAGAAATAGATGCAATTACTGCGAATCCTGAAGCGCCAACTTTTGCAAACACAATTGAAGCAATGGAACTTTCTGGTGAAAAATTAGGACGAATTTCTTCTATTTTCTTCAACCTTAATTCTGCTGAAACGAATGATGAAATTCAAGAAATTGCACAAGAAGTTTCGCCTTTATTATCTGAATTTGGAAATGATGTTCGCTTAAATCAAGATTTATTTGAACGAATTAAAGTCGTTTATAATCAAAAGGATTCGTTGAATTTAACCGATGAACAAGCTTATTTACTAGAAAAAAAATACAAAGGTTTTTCGAGAAATGGTGCAAATCTAAACGAAGAAGACAAAAATAAATTACGCGAAATAGACAAACAACTTTCGATGTTATCATTGCAATTTGGTCAAAATGTATTGGCAGAAACTAATGCATACGAATTGATTATTACAGATGAAAATGATTTGAAAGGTTTACCTCAATATGCAATTGATCAAGCGAAAGCTGATGCAGAACAAAAAAATCACGAAGGTTGGTTAATTACCTTGCAAGCACCAAGCTATATTCCGTTTATGCAATACGCAGAAAATCGTGAATTAAGAGAAAAATTGTTTAGAGCAAATGGAGTAAAAGCTTATCAAAATAATGAATTTAACAACGAAGAAAATGTAAAAAACATTGTAAAACTTCGTCACGAACGTGCTAAAATATTAGGTTATAAAACGCATGCTGATTATGTTTTGGAAGAACGTATGGCAAAAACACCTACGACTGTTTTAGATTTCTTGAATGATTTATTAACGAAAGCAAAACCATTTGCAGAAAAAGAAATTGAAGAATTAACTGCATTTGCAAAAGAAACTGATGGGATTGAAACATTGCAACGTTGGGATCATGCGTACTATGCTGAAAAATTAAAACAGAAAAAATTCAGTCTTTCTGACGAAGAATTGAAACCTTATTTTCAGTTAGAGAATGTGATTCAAGGAGCTTTTGATGTCGCAACAAAATTATATGGAATTACGTTTAAAGAAATTCATAATATTGATAAATACAACGATGAAGTAACAACTTATGAAGTTCTAGATAAAAATGGAGCGTTCTTAAGTTTATTGTATGCAGACTTTTTCCCGCGTGCAGGAAAACGCCCTGGTGCTTGGATGACAAGTTATAGAGAAGCTTCTAATGTGAATGGAAATACCAAACGTCCGCACATTTCGATTGTTTGTAATTTTACAAAACCAACGAAAGACACACCTTCATTATTAACATTTCAGGAAGTAACAACATTGTTCCACGAATTTGGACATGCGCTACACGGAATGTTACCAAATACGACGTACGAAAGTCTTTCTGGAACAAATGTTTATTGGGATTTTGTTGAATTACCCTCTCAATTTTACGAAAACTTCTGTTACGAACCAGAAGCTTTGAAATTATTTGCAAAACATTATCAAACAGGAGAAATTATTCCGCAAGAATTAATTGAAAAAGTAAAAGCTTCTTCAAGTTTTATGGAAGGTTATCAAACTGTTCGTCAATTGAGTTTTGGATTATTGGATATGGCTTATCATGCAAATGATTTGGCTGAAATTAATGATTTACAACAATTTGAAAAAGAAACGTTCAAACAAACAGAGTTGTATCCAGAAATTGATAAAAATATGATGAGTACATCCTTCTCACATATTTTTCAAGGTGGATATTCATCTGGTTATTATTCATATAAATGGGCCGAAGTTTTGGATGCAGATGCCTTTGCATTTTTCCAAGAAACTGGAATTTTCAATCCAGAAACAGCTCAAAAATTCTATAAACTTTTATCATCTGGAGGAACAGTAGAACCGATGAAACTGTACGAAGAATTTAGAGGTCATAAACCAACAGCAGATGCTTTATTAAAGCGAGCTGGATTAGTATAAACTGAAAATCCGACTACAAAAAGTAGTCGGATTTTTTTATAATACTATTGTTTAATTAATGCAAACTTTCTTCGTGTTGCGACAAATCTAAGCCTTCGAACTCCGCTCTATCACTCACGCGTAAGTGAATCATTTTATCCGTAATATAAAATAAAGCAATCGCACCAAAAAAAGTAAATAACGAAACGAGCAACAAAGCAATCATATGATGTGAAAACACGTGTACCCCGCCATGTAATAAGCTTGCATTTTCTCCATGTGCAAAAATAGCTGTCAAAATCATTCCCATGATTCCTCCGACTCCATGACATGCAAAAACATCTAGAGTATCGTCAACTCGTTTTAATACTTTCCAATGAACCATTACATTTGAGACAATAGCGGTTATAAAACCAAAAAATATACTTTCAGGAATTGTAACAAACCCACAAGCTGGTGTGATTGCTACTAAACCAACTACAGCCCCTATACACGCTCCCATAGCAGAAACGCTACGACCATTAATTCTATCAAAAAGTATCCATGTCATCATTCCTGAAGCAGAAGCAATTGTTGTTGTTCCGAATGCTAAAGCTGCTGTGGCATTTGCTCCCAAAGCTGAACCAGCATTGAAACCAAACCATCCGAACCATAACATTCCTGTTCCAAGCATAACAAATGGAATATTTGCAGGTTTGTGTTCTCTGTTTTTACGTTTACCTATCAACAAAGCTCCTGCCAATGCTGCAAATCCTGCACTCATATGAACAACAGTTCCTCCAGCGAAATCTTTTACTCCAAAATATTTATTCAATAAACCTTCTGGATGCCAAACCATGTGACAAAGCGGTGTGTAAATGATTAAACTAAATAAAATCATAAATAACAAATAGGAAATAAAACGCACTCTTTCGGCAAAAGAACCAGTTACAAGCGCTGGTGTAATGACTGCAAATTTCATTTGAAACAATGCAAATAAAACAAATGGAATTGTAGATGCCATGTCTTTGTGTGGAAATGCTCCGACATGATTAAAAAATGGATAACTTAAAGGATTACCAATAATTCCGTAATATTCTCCATTTATTGTAAAACCAATTGAATCACCAAAAGACAGTGAAAACCCAACTACAACCCACAAAATCGAAATCACACCTAAGGCAATAAAACTTTGCAACATGGTAGAAATAACATTTCGTTTACCCACCATTCCACCATAAAAAAAAGATAAACCTGGCGTCATCAATAACACCAATCCTGCAGCTGCTAAAATCCAGGCGACATCTGAATTTACAATATTTTCTTCGCTAAGAAATTCTCCTGTATTTGGAATATCTACAACTGGTTTCCAAAATAATCCAGCGAATGCAACTAGCGTTATAATTGCAAAAGCTACTTTCCATTTTAATCCAACTTTCATATGTTTTTAATTTTAACCCTATCAAAATTAGATTATTTTTAAATAAAATCATTTATTTTCAATCACACCCTATAAAAATTAGGGGTTAAAATATTAATTTTACATTTTAAACATAATTACCCTATGTAAATTCATAAAAAAAGATTCCTTTTTTGGAATCTTTTTATCAATTTGATTATTTAGTTTATCTAATTATAAAAATAACTTAAGTCCAACATTTGCTCCAAATGTATTTACTGAATTTTGTATATATTGTTCCTTCTTGTATTTAACTTGATCATATGATAAACCAAAATCTAAAGCAATAGCAGGAGTTATAAAATATGAAACACCTCCTTTAACTTTCCAAGTAAAGGCATTATTTTTACTACTACTATCAAAATTAGCATCACTATAATATTTATACTTTGAAGTATCAAATCCTGCTCCTCCACTTAAATATGGATAAAACTTAGAGTCATTTGCAAAATAATAAGATACAAAAGGCATCATAGAAATTGAGTTTCCTTTCGATTTTTGTTTATAACCAATTGAATTTCCAGCAGGATCAAAACGGTAGGAATTAATTGTATTTACGGAATTTCTATATGAAATATCTAAGCCAACCGCTAGATTATTGATAACAAAATATCCTCCTGTTACATTAACATCAAACTGGTTAAATTTATTTTTTGTTTCTTGCCCATAATCATTACTATAATCATACTGGCTAGAATTAAAACCTAATGCTGAAGAAGCTCCAACAACCCAATTGTTTTTCTGAGTTTGAGCAAAAGAGTTTATACTAAATGCTAAAATAATAAGTAAGAATTTTTTTTTAATTTATTTGGTAATTTAAAATCAAACAAATATATAACAATAGTAAAACGATAATAATTATTTTATATTATTTTTCTGAAAAGCTTTTCTTGGACTTCCATCAAAAAAAACTTCGCCACAATAGTGATAACCTAACTTTTCAAAAACACGCAACATTCCAATATTATCAAAGTTGGTATCAACTTTTATATTCTGTATTTTCTTTGTAATTGCTATTTTTTCAATCTCATCCATCGTCCAAGTTCCTAAACCTTTCATCTTAACATCTTGTGCAACAGCCAATCGATGTATGACGATATATGGATCATCATTCAGCCATTTTCCTTCAATTGCTGTATAAGCAGGTTCTATTTCATTAATAATTGCAACATATCCAATGATTAGATTATTATCATTTTCAATTATATAACCAAAACCATTTGAGATATCATTTTTCACAACATCTAGATTTGGATAACCATTTTGCCATTGATCACTTCCTTCCTCCTTTCTTTTCTGAATCGCTTGTTGCAAAATTTCCCAAATTCTATCTGCATCATTCAAAATAGCTTGACGTAAATTTAATCCAGTCTCCATATCTTATTTTTATTTTCAATATAAGTGATTTTTAAGCAAATCATAAGTTTTGATATTTAATTTTTTAATAAATTGAAGTAATAAAACTAACTATCCTAACATGAGATTTCCAAAATCTATAAAATATGTAAAAATACCTTGGCAACAAGTTTTAGCAATACTTATTTTATTACTCGCATTTGTATTTTTTAGAAGCGAACGCAAAGAAATGATGCAAATTATTCCGAGTATCCAAAGCGCAAAACCTATTTGGCTGTTGATCGGTTTCGGAATTACACTTCTCTATATTTCGCTACAAGCTGCAATGTATATCACAAGTTTCAAAACAGTTGGTTTACCTCTTAAATTTTGGGACGCTGTCAATTTATTTCTCAAACGAAATTTTATCAGTGTTTTTTTACCAGCGGGCGGAATTAGTTCTTTGGCTTATTTACCCAAACAAATCAAAAAACAACAATTTGAAACAAATAAAATCATTCAGGCAAGTTCTATTTATGGTTTTATTGGATTATTAACGGTTTTCATCATTGGCGTTCCCATCATTATTTATAGTATTTACGTCAACAAATACTTTAATGACTCATGGATATCATTAGTTATTTTGGGCATAATTTTAATTTTGGTTTATTTCATTTATAACTCATTCAAAACCAAAAATAAATTCTATCAAATTATAGAAAATAAATTTCCAAAGATTACGGAAGAAATCAATCCAATTTTTGAAGCTTCTTTGAACAGAAAAAATATTAATCTCACGATTCTAATTTCGACAATCATCGAAATTACTGGGATTTTACATGTCTACATCGCAATGTTAGCGTTAGGCATTCAACCCACTTTTGATGCGGCGGCTTTGGCATATACGATTTCTGTTTTATTGATGATTATTTCGCCATTTTTGAGAGGTTTGGGCGCTGTAGAATTTACGATGGTGTATATTTTAACACAATTCGGTTATTCTCATAACCAAGGTTTAGCTACAACTTTATTGTATCGCGTTTTCGAATTTTGGCTGCCTTTAGGTTTTGGATGTTTGAGTTTTATGTGGCGTGGAAGAAAACTATTTGCGCGAATTTTTCCTGCTGTTATGATTTTTACATTAGGAATGATTAATATAATTTCAGTCATCACTCCTCCTCTTGCAGAACGTTTGCATTTCGAAAAATTATATTTACCAACCGAATTCATGCATCTTTCAAAATTGATGATTCTATTTATCGGAATTGCTTTATTGATTACATCATCTTATCTCATCAAAGGATTAAAATCTGCATGGGTTTTTGCTTTAATATTTGCTATACTTTCCTTTTTCGGAAATATATTCAAAGCATTGGATTACGAAGAAGCTGGATTCGCATTTTTGACCATTGTACTATTAATTTACAGCAGAAATCAATACCCATTGAAAACAAATTTGAAAAGATTAAGACAGGGATTCTCGATTTTTTTATTAGCATTTTTTGCTATTTTTATTTTCAATGTTTTAAGTTTTTATTTCATTGATAAACGACATTTTGGTGTAGATTTCTCTTGGAATCAGGCTTTTTATTATACATTCCAAAACTTCTTATTGTTCAGCGAAAACAATTTAGTTCCGAGAACAACCTTTGCCAAAGATTTCAAAGACATCAATATTTTTTTTGGATTTAGTTCTTGGATATTATTGATTTTAGCATTCTTTAGAGCTAAAAATTATAACACAAAAGATATTCAGGATTATGAAGAAGCAGAAGAAATTGTCGAAAAATATGGCAATTCAGCATTAGATTATTTTAAATTAATGGATGATAAAACACTTTATTTTTCTTCAAATATTAATGGTTTTGTTGCGTATAAAATCGGTTTAAATTTTGCTATTGTTTTGGATAATGTCGTTTGTGATACAAAGTATAAATCAGATTTAATTTCAGAATTCGAAAATTATTGTAGAACAAAAGGTTTGAAAACTGCGTATTATAGAGTTTCGGAAAATGATTTAATTGATTTCAAAAAGTTTAAAAAACAACATTTATTAATTGGACAAGAAGGAATTATTGAGGTTGATTCCTTTAATCTTCAAGGAAAAGAACGTAAATCGATGCGAAATGCATTGAATACTTTAGAGAAAAAAGGTTTTAAAACAGAGGTTATTCTACCTCCTTTGACAGAAGGATTTTTAAATGAAATTGAATCTGTTTCAAATGAATGGTTAAAAGAATTTGATAAAAAAGAAATTGTATTTGCTGAAGGTAAATTTGACAGAGAAATATTAAAAAATCAGACTATTATTGCATTGAGAAATGAAGAAAATAAAGTAGTAACATTTCTGAATGTGATACCAGATTATGCAAAAGATGAAATGACTTACGATTTGTTTCGCAGAACTGTTGATTCGCCAAATGGTAGTATGGATGCGGTGATAATTGCATTAATTAATCACGCCAAAGAAAATCAAAAGAAATACATCAACATTGGTTTAACTCCATTAGCTGGTTTGGATAAACCAAATAATATTGCTGAGCAACTCATGAAATTTGCTTATCAACGAATTGGTACGTTTAAACAATATCAAACAATGCGCGATTTCAAAGAAAAATACGCCAATTATTGGATCAATAAATACATCATTTATGCTAATGAAGTAGAACTTCTTCAACTTCCACAAGCGTTAAATAAAGTTATGAAACCTCAAGATGAAAACTAAATATTTCATATTATTTGGATTGATTATCACTACAATTGGTTTGTATATCGTACGTACAAAAGGAGATGATATAGATATCAAAGATCCTTTACCGCTTAAAATATGGGAAAATAAAAATGAAACTAAACCTATCTTGTTTTATTTAAGTGGAGATGCTGGATTAGGATCTTTCTCAAAATCAATTTGTAAGAATCTACATCAAAAAGGTTATGATATTTATGCATTAAATTCTAAAGTTTATTTTTGGAACGAGAAAGATCCTAAAAAAACGGCAGAAATATTAAGTCAATTTTTAGAAGAAAAGTTCAAACATCACAAAAATCAAGAAGTTGTATTTATCGGCTATTCTTTTGGTGCTGATGCGATTCCGTTTATTATCAATCAGCTTCCTACAAAAACCAAAGATAGAATACATCAACTTATTCTTCTAGATCCTTATGAAACAGCTGATCTTGAGATTCATTACAAAAATTTAATTTTTGAAAATGTAAGCGGAAAATGGAATACAATTCCAGAAATTAATCAATTACCTAATTTACATTTATCTATTATTTTAAGTGATTATGGAAAAAATTATCCCTACAATAAAATTACTTTTAGCAATAAAAATATAATTTCTTTGGGTGGTAATCATCACTTTAACCGAAATTATCAAAAAGTAACTGATACTATTATTAAAACTAGTAAATAATCATTAAATAAGAAAATATTCATTTAACATAATTACATCTTAAAATGTTCGGAACTTTTTTGATTTAAAATCTTCAAGCTCTCTTTTAATTTGTTAATCGTAGAATAAAAATGAAACTTAATCCTGATATTTAGTTGAATGATTTAAAAATTATTATAATACTTTCTAGTTAACTAAAAATTTAAAACATAAAAAAGCCTCAAGAAATAAATCTTGAGGCTTTTGATAAAAACTGGCGACGACCTACTCTCCCGTAAGTAACAGTAC
>NZ_JACAGF010000028.1:0-15838 GCF_030324345.1 Empedobacter sp. R750
TTTTTGAGTTTAATAATAATTTACAATTTTTAAAAAATGTAGCTTAACTTACACTGGAAAATTCAGGGGGATATCCACTTGGAATATACGTATCCATCATCAAGTTATAATTTAGATTTGAATTAGTATATGATTTATCATTTTCATAAATTCCTATATATGGGAAAGACCCTATGACTCCTCCTATAGACACACTTGGTTTTTCATAAATAGGAATATCATTGTAATATTTTGTTTTAAACCAAGCACCACTTAAGGTAAATCGTGTATTAATACCTTTGAAACGTGGTGTACTATACTGAAATTCTATACCTTCTTTATCCGTCACACTTCCGTTCTCTATCGTTGTAAAAGCTGCATGTTCTCTTACAATAGTGTATGGCACATTTGTTAAATCTGGTCCGTTTGCTGTCCAATTGTTAAGATCTACTTTCGTAGCATCATATTTTTTATATGAATTAACTCTGAAATTATTGAATGGTCGAAAACCATTGTTCATATTTTCTTTGTAATAGGTAATCGAGAAGTTATGTTTATTATAAGAAAAATCTGCTCTAACTTCTTGCTTAATATTTTTTGCTGCAGTTATATTTTTATTTTCTAATGATTGCACATACGTCATATAATTTATGTAACGATAACGTGCATCATCATGATAATAATTTAACTGAACATAGTCTGTAAACTGTTTATTAGGATATAAATAATAAGTTGTTGGTTGCTTATAAAACAATCCGTATCCTAATGTTAAATCAATTTGAAGTGGTTTTCCTGCAATCATAAATTGTGGTAATCCATACTGAAAATTAAGACGTGGTTCTGCAAAAACCTTATCGCTTATCGTATAAGATTTATCCACACCTAAAAGCTTACTTATACGTAAACCTCCATATAATGTAAATGAGTGTTTATTTAATTTATAATCGATACGATCTCCTATAAAAGCAGCAATATTTTGTGTTGCAGGAATATCACGAAATGCTCTAGGACGCGTAGTCATACTAGGAGATGGAGGCTGTGTAACATCATACACATCTCCTCTACCATTATTTTTGCTATAACGCCAATCTAATCCAAGTTCGTAAGTGTTAATTAAGCCTATAAAACTCTTTTTACCAGATGTTTGTAATTGCGCGTTCAAATCCAAAGGTTTACCATCTGTCATATAATCAGATACAAAACTAGTTGCTGCAAAAATCCCTACACTTTCTCCTTCTTCAGTTGATAATGGTAAGGCTCTTGGTCCCGAATATTGTATGAATTGTCTTTGTTCTATACGATCAAAACCTTGTCTAATAGATGTATTTAGAGTTACTAAATCAAAAAATGATTTTTTAGGAAGTTCGTATGTAAAATTATTTGTAACTGTAAATTTTCTTGTATAAGATTTATACCTATCTGTTGGTGCATAAGCATTATCTGGATCAATACTAACATTATCTAAAGTGCTAGAAAAATCTAAATTAGATCTCCATCTCAACGGATTATTCCATAATTTAGTTTTTAAATCAGATCGCAATGATGCTGTAACACGCTGATAATTCTCTTGATCATCGCTTGGATCTTCTTTCGCGTTTAGGAAATCGACAGATGTATTTAACTTCCAGTTATCGCGTAGACTAAATCCTTTACCTACATAATATTGTTTACTAAAACCATCTACTTTAACACGTGCTTGTAAAGGAGTTACACCTATTTTTCGTTCTATTTTAATTAATCCAGACGTCAAGTCACCATAAGCAGCCGACGGAATTCCTCGTATTATCTCTACTTTTTCTATGTCATTCGTCGAAATGCTTCGCATATCAATCCCTGTCGAAATCGTATTTCTACTTTTTGGAGCTGAAGAAAATGCAAGTTGATTTAACGAACGTTGCATATCCGAATTGGAATTGATAATATTGTCATCAACCATAAACTGTACTCCTAAAGACGATGTTTCATAACCACCTACAGTTGGTCTTTCAGAACTTTCTCTAATCAAAGCAACATTAGTCGTTGTAAGATTAGGTTGTTTGGCTAATCCACCAGGTAAAAGCTCCATCAAATCAGAAAAACTAGATGGTTGTAGATGTTCCATCGCTTTTCTATCTATTACAGATTTAGATGTCAATCCTTTGTCTTCTTTTGCAGTAAAAACAACTTCTTGTAAAGCAATTTCTTTAGAGACAAGCACATATGTTAACGTTCTGTTTTTGGTAAGATCTATGCTAACATTTTTATCTTCATATGCTATATGAGAAATTTTTAAACTATAATTACCAATTGGTAAAGTTATTTCGGCAACTCCATTTTTATCTGTTCGAATAGATTTACTATTGTTGATAATGACATTTACATCTTGTAATGCTATACTATCACTGTCTATTACATGTAATTTTAATTGCTGATTGATATTTTGAGCATTTGCATTTGCACTAAAAACTACAACTACAAGCACATATCTAAACTTCTCCAATAAATTACCTAACATTCTCTTCTCAAATTAGAGTGCGAATATAGAATTATTCTAAATAATTAACAATTTATTTAGACTAATTATTAATAAAGGCTGAAAAAAGGACCATTACATGAACAATTTTGTATTGATAGAATTTATCATTATTAAGATACTAGATTTCTCATCTGTTCTCACTTCTTCGGAATGACAACTCGGATTTTGTCATTCTAGGCTTGTCTCAGAATCTCATACTATACTTTCTAACCACAATAGAAACATAGATTTATTAAGTTCTACTTGATACGCTTAACATTTTACGTGTTTTTCTTTCTTGCTGTCACATTGAGTGGATTTCGTTTAATAGAAAAAGAAAATAGTATCTAATTTTCTTTTTTTCTTTTTTTCTTTTTTTCTTTTTTTCTTTTTTTCTTTTTTTCTTTTTTTCTTTTTTTCTTTAAACTTTTAACTTAATGCAAAATTTGATTTTCGACGATCAAAATTAGTTTCAGTCACTTAATGTTTTAAATAGAAATTTAGCGGGTTCAGAATTATTTATGAAACCAAATGATATGCTAAAATTTGGAAAATTGGTTTTGAATAAAGGGGAAATATGAAAATAATCAAATTGTTTCTTCAAAATGGATTGAGGAATTTACTTCTGAACAAGTAAAATTAGATTCTTGGGATGTTTTACCAAATGCAAATGGTTACGGCTATTATTGGTGACGAATAAAAACAAACGGACATCAAGTTTTTGTAGCAATTGGTTGTGAAGGACAAATGATTTGTATTATTCCCGATTTATAAATGGTAATTGTAACAACTTGTTTTCTTAATTATAAAAATAGAGGAAGAATAAAACCGAAAAGACTACACGATTTTATTGATGAAATAACGAAATAAAAAAGCCTGAAGATAGTATTAATGCTGGTTTTGATTAGATTGCTATTTTTATCAAATACGTCAATAGCTATCCACATTCGTATTTTTTGTAGCTTTACAAATAATGGAACAGCTTTGGCTTCGTTTGGCTCTGAATTGTACATTTGCTCAACTTAATCCGCACTTCGCCAATATTGCCATTTGAAAAACAAACGCAACAATGAAAGACAAATTCAGAAAAGCTGTAGAAAACAAAGACGAACAAGAACTTATTAAGTGTCTAAATTTTAACAATTTAGATAAGCTTGACAGCAATTGTTTCGAGTATCTTGAAAAAGCTCTAAAGGAAACTTGTCATAGTCAGCACGAAGATTTAGTCAACACAATTTACTTAGAAAATTTGAGAGACGATAGACTTGTTGAACCGATTTTAAATATTGCGATTGATAGAGAACATTTCCGATGGTATGATGATGAATTGGAGGCAACTTTGAGAAAATGTGTTCATGCGCTAAAAACAATTAACTCAGACATTTCTAATAGTGCTATAGAAAAATTAAAAGAATTAAATAATGAAAACGTAAAATATGTGCTTGAGATGTACAAATGAAACAGCATATAACAAGATAACTGTTCACAACTCCAATTTCAGGTACAAAAACACGGAATAGTATAAATAACAACCTTTTTAAAAGTGATTTTAAAGAGGTTGTTTATTTTACACAACATGGTATACAATATAATTTTATTTGTATATTTGAGTTAAATTTCACTAAATGAAAATATAGATGATTTACTACGAAAGTCACCGTATTTTACTTCGTTAAAAAAATATTGGTTGTAATATTTAAACAAAAATTTTGTTAATTATTTAGTATTATCCTTTATTTATTATTGTAAAAGTATTTTTTCACCTAATTTATAAGAATGCAGTATATTAAAATATTTCTTTTTTTTTCAATTGGCTTTTTGTTTTCTTGTTCAAACGACGACGATAAGTTAGATATAAAAGATGATGTAACAAAAGAAAATCTAGCTCCAAGAAACTTTGAGATAACAATTAAAGATGTGACACATTCTAGTGCTAAAATAATTTGGAATGCTGCAATCGACCCCGATAATGATCCTGTCAAATATGATATTTATCTAGAAAATGTTAAAATTTTTTCAGATATAAATAATTTGGAGGTTGAATTTCAAAATCTAGAAGAATTAAAAAATTACTCTGGTTATATAATAGCAAAAGACAGCCATGGTAATGAAACAAGAGAATATTTTAAATTTATAACTTTCAAATATTATCTTAAATTTATGAAAGATTATGATTATGGTCCAAGTAAATTTCATGGAGAATTATCATCAATTACCTTAACAGAGGATAATCATTATTTGGTTTCTGGCATATTCTCTCGTTCGGTATTCGTATTTAAAATTAATGCTGAAGGTGATTTAATTTGGAATAAATATTATACTTTTTCAGATCCAGATTTTTATCAAACATTAAATAAACCTGTTGAAATAATAAATTCTAATAATGGATCTATTTTTACTTACCAACACTATATAGTTCAATTAGATAAAGATGGAAATAAAATTTGGCAAAAAGATTTTAGAGAAATATACGGATACAATCAGTACATTTTATTAGAATCTTTAAAATATGATCAACAAAATAATTTGGTTGTTGTTGGAAATCATATGAGTTCAGAGTTTATGGATGACATAAAGGGTGTTGCAGTTAAATTTTCTCCAAATAAAAACATATTATGGCATAAGTCATACGAATTAGATTATTATAATAATATTTTAGATTTAGCATTTGATCAAAATAATAACATAATGATGTTTGGAGATACTCGCCTTGAAGATCAAAATGGCACATATTCTAATGCTAAATTTTGGTTGTTTAAAATTGATACGAATGGTAATAAAATATTCGAAAAAAAATTTGGTGATGGTTATTGTTTTCCAATAAAAATAATTAATACAAAGGATAACAATTTCATTATTCAAGGACATTGGTCGGGAGCTTATGACAAAAGATTTGATCTTATAAAAAAAATTGATCAAAGTGGTAATTTTATATGGGAACACACTTTCCAATCAGATGAAATTGTACAATTTTCGGTTACTGAATTATCAAATTCAGATATTTTGGTTACAGGTCAAGATTCTTATAATCGATCTATGGGATTCTCAAATATAAGATACATTAATTTATCTCCAGATGGTAAAAAGCTATGGCAAAAAACAATTGTTTTTGATTATTCATACACAGGAGGTGTTGATGTCTTAGCGACAGATGATGGTGGTTTTACTATGATTTCAGATTTTGTGAAGATAGATTATAATTATTACTCAATGTACCCTAATGCTAAAATTCTTTTATTAAAATCTGACCCTTTTGGAAAGATAACAATGTAAATTTATTTTAATAACGAATTAACATATCAACATTGTTTAAAAGTCAAGTTTCTATTTGGCATTTTATTTAATTTTTTGCCATAAAAATCAAAAGGAAATCCGTAAAATTTTAAAGAATACACATGTATTATTTTCTGAACTTTGCAGATAAAATATCGAACGGATTTGGAGAAGAAATACAATATACAAGAGTTTGCCGAATACACCAATATAAAAGTCGTTAAGAATCATCAGATACACTCATAGATAAGATATGCATCCCAATTCCGAAAACAATCAGAGCCTATCAGATTGATTTCTAACTATTGGCTATTAATGTTTTTTTCAATAATCAAAATACTCTTTTCAAAAGCGAACGATGTCATTCTGGACTTTCCTCAGAATCTCATCATATTTGTTATTCTTAACATAATAGATTGCTCATCCGTTCTCACTACCTCGGAATGAAAATAGTTTTTTTCATTCTGAGGTAATGAGAAAATTAATCTTAACCTGAGTCTTAAGATCAATCCTATACTCCACCCCGTATCAATAGGGGATTTATTTTAAAAACTATCCCCTTGAGAGATTGTAGATGTGTTTTTATTACAATATAATTTGATTTACTGCCAAATGTACTTCTCTCCTAAAGCTAATGTAGATTTTATAATGTAGTTTCCTTCATCATTTTTCTCTGTAAGAACTAAAATAGGATAATATTCACCAGCAGGTATTAGTTTCGTTATATTAGAAGTAAAACTTAATTTTTCAGCTTTGGTATTTCCTGAAACTGGATAGACATCAAAATTTAATAATTCAAATCCATCAATTTCTTTTTCATTAACTATATTTTGTTTTGAAAAATAAACCAATAGCTTTAATTTATTTGTCGGTTTAGAGTTTAAATTTTGAATTGAATTGTTGATTCCATCTACGGTAACCATCAAAGTATTAAAATCAATTTCTAATTTCCAAATACCTGCTAATTTTAATTTTTTATTGGCATTTTCAATATCTAAAGAGCTTTCTACAGGGGTATAGATATCAGATAAAGTGGCATCTATATCCTTTGTTGAAGCCAAAGTATTATCTTCTGTTACTTTTGGTAATTCAACATTTTGTATAACTTTATCTATCAATATATTATTAGATTCTAATGAAATTTTATTGCTTAGTACTTTATAGTTCAAAATAGAACCAGATTCTTTTTCTTTCAATAATAAAATTGGTGTATATTCTCCTTGCGATAAAGCTTGTACATCAGCCCCTTTGAATGTTACAATCACATTATTGAAACTAGTTCCGTTACCTTCTAAATTCCCTAATTGTGCATTTGTATTGATTTTATTCGGTAAATTATATAAATCTACAGATGTTTTTGATGGAGCAAAATATAAATCAAGAAATAAAGTCTGACTTGTTTTGTTAGAATAATTTGTCAATTTTCCTCCAGAAATTTTATAGTTAGATGTATTTCCGTCGTTAGAAATTTTCCATATTCCTTCAAAAGAATAATCTTTATTAATTGTAGTTGGTAAATTAGTAATGTTTATACTATCTTGTTGAGCAGCAACAAAACTACTCGCCATAACAGTTGTGGTTAAAAATAGTTTAGTAAAAATATTCATAGGTTATACTTTAAGCTTTCTCACAAAAATAAGAATTAAATTTACAAAAAGTGTTTAAAATCGGATATTTTAAAATTTATATATAAACTATTAATTTTTGATTAATTAATTTTGCGTCGAATTATAGAATTATGACTAAAATATCACCAAAAGATACCGACCAATTTGACGATTTTGTTCACAAGGAAACAACGACATTTGAAGAATTAACTGTTTTCGATCGCAACAATTTGGCACCAATATCTATTGATAATCAATTTGGTTTAATAGATAAAGAAGGAAATGTAATTATTCCATTCGAATATCAAAAACTTGTGCTCACAACTGTTAATGCCTACAGCGCGCAAAAAGAGAATAAGTGGGGAATTATAACAAAATCTAACCAAACTTTGATTCCGTTCGAATATGATTTAACGAGTGATTTTATTGAGAATATTTGTGCTGTAAAAAAAGACGGAAAATGGGGTTTTATTGATTTATTAAATCAAGTTGTGATCCCGTTCGAATATGATGGTTGTACAGATTTTAGAGCTGGTTTGGCTGGAGTTGAAAAAGAAGGAAAATGGGGAATGATTAATAAAAATAATCAGTTGATTATAGCTTATCAATACGAATATTTAACACCTGTCGATCAAAATTTTGCAACTTTTGGAGAAGCTACTTCACTAAAAATTGAGCGTCCAGATATATTAGCTTATTTTCCATATTTCTTATCAAAAGAGAATTATTTGATGCATTTTGGCTTAATTTCAACCAAAAACGAACAAATTTTAAATCCAATTTCTGAATTACCAATTTTAGAAAGTTTCGAAAATCAAGCTGTTATTCGTCAAAATTATCAATTAGGTTACTTAAAAGATGGAAAAGATTTTGTAAAATTTGAACAATTTACAATCGATCCGTACGAAGAAAAAATCTTAACTCAATTAGGGGTAATGAAATAAAAAAAGAGCTTTGAAAAAAGCTCTTTTTTATTATCTATTATTTTGGTTTGTATTGCATATGTTCATGATTTTCGTTCATCAACATTTTTTCTCCTACCACTTCAAAACCTTTTCTTTCGTACAATTTCTTTGCATTCGGGTTTGTAAAGTCAACCAATAAACCTAAAGTTTTACCTTGCTTATTTCCTATTTTATCAATCAAATAATCCAATATTTTAGAACCTATTCCTTTTCCTCTAAAATCTTCGGAAACTGCAATGGTATCAATATATATTTCACCTACTTGTGTTTCATCTTGCGGATGAATAATTTGGTTATAATCATTTTTCAATAATTCTAAAACAGGTTTTCGAAGTTCTTCTAATTTTCCTCCATCATAAAAAGTTGTTGTTCCAGCAAATTGCTTATCATATTCTACAACAACTGTATTTTGATAACTATATTGATTTTCTTCTTGTTCAATTAATTTTTTCAAGAAGTTAACTCCTTCTTCATAATCTGTTTTTCCGATAAAATCATAAACGATTTTATCCATTGCTAACATCATCAATTTTGCAATTGATAACGCATCTGTCTTTGTTGCTTCTCTAAAATTTAACATAAAAAAATAGCCTTGAGATTTCTCAAGGCTAAGTTAGCAATAATTATTTTGAAATTATTTCGCTTTTAATTTATCTAACGTATTGTTATATCCTTCTTTTGCTTTTTCTCCAGCTTCTTTCGCTTCTGCTTTCACATCTTTTGCTGCCGCATTAATATCAGCTTTTGCATCTTTTGCAGCTGTATTGATATCTTCTTTCGCTTGCGAAGCTTTTGCATCTACTTTATCTACTGCATTATTCACTCCATCTTTTACATCTTGAGCAGCATTATTTACAGCAGCTTTTGCATCAATCCACGCTTTATTAGCATCGTCATAAGCTTTTTGTGCAGCTTCTGTTGCAGCTTTATCACCTTTCGCTTTTGCTTCATCTAAAGCTTTTTTTGCTTCATCTACTTTCGCTTTTGCATCAGTTTCTGATAATGTAGTTGTTGTAGTTGTCGTTTCTTTGATAACAGCCGTAGAATCGTTCGCTAATGAATCTACAGTTACATTAGTTTCAGTTGTTTTTGAAGTTTCTTGTTTACAAGAAGTAGCAAATGATAATGAAGCAACTGCCACTAATACAAATAATTTTTTCATAGTTGTTTATTTAATTGTTTTAATAATAGAATCAATTCTAACAATTTTAATACCAAATTGCGAACGATTATTGAATTAAAATTAAATCTTTTCAGAAAATAAAACAAGATTTTTATAAATAATTATTGATTAGAAGCACTTAACATACGATCATTTCCAGAAATATCTTTGTGAATAATTACATTTTGATAAAACTTTTGGAATAATTGTTTTGTTTCTTCTCCCAAATATTGATTGATTTCGCAATAAATTTTTCCATTCTCTTTCAAATGATTTTTAGCAAAATCTATTACTCTTTCATAAAAAATTAAAGCATCATCATTTTCAACAAAAAGCGCCAAATGAGGTTCAAAATTTAAAACATTTTGATGCATTTCTTCTTTTTCAAGATTTCGGATATAAGGAGGATTTGAAATAATCACATCAAATTTCTGGTTTAATTGAATGTCCTCCAGTAAATTATTCTGATAAAAATTTATATTAACTTTTAAAGTTTCAGCATTTAATTGTGCTATTTTCAAAGCATTTTCAGAAATATCTAATGCAGAAAATTTTGCATTTGGAAATAATTTTGCCAACGAAATAGGAATACATCCTGTTCCTGTCCCTAAATCAATCATAGAAATATCTTGATTTTGAGCATAATCATTTCTAATTAATTCGACCAATTCTTCCGTTTCAGGACGAGGAATTAATGTATTCTCATTTACAAAAAAGAAATCATTATAGAAAAAAGCTTTTCCAGTAATATGCTGTATCGGTTGACCTTTTTTTAATTGTTCTATATCGGATAAAATTTCAGTCGTTAATTCAATTTCAACTTGGCTAGATAAATCAAGATTCAACTTATCTTCTACATAAATCATGAAAATATGAGAAGCTTCTTCTTTATCATATAGTAATTCCAATTTATCTAAAAACAATTGTTTTAGCTCAACTAAAGTCATTCTGTTAAATTTTTGTAAAGTTAGATTTTATTAATTGAAAGTGCACGATTCTTGATTTCTAAAAAGTAACCAAAAAATAAATCACAATGAAAATGAATAAATTATTATGTGCTGTTACGATGTTATTTATTAGTCACCTTTCTTTTGCACAGATAGAAATTGATGGAAATAATAAAAAACTAACGTTAGATTGTAAGGGACAAAAAGTAGAAGTTGGTGGAAGTGGACATGTGATCAATTTGAAAGGAGATTGTACTAAAGTTGAGATCATGGGAACAAATAATACAATATCTGTTAATGGATTAACTTCTGCTGAATTAGCTGGCGAAGGAAATACATTATATTATCGTAAAGCTTTATCTAAAAATGGTAAATTACCTCAAATAATTGAGGGAAACAACAATACAATTATCAAAAAGCAGTAAAAATCTTTTCATTTATTATGTCTTTAATAGTTAGAATCTCTTTCTTAATTGTATTATTAAAGAAAGGGATTCTTTATTATTTTAATGTTTAACCCAACTTCATATCACCGTCTTTTATCCAGTTTTTCTTTTTCATAAAAATGTAAATTAAATATGAAATAATTGCTGGAGCAATGATTTGCAAAATCAAGATTGACGTTAATATATATGATGTATCGTATTTCGATTTCATAGCATTGAAAGTTCCTATTTGAACAACTAAACCGCAAGAACCCATCCCCGATTCTAAAGCTGTATTTTCCATATTGAAATAAATAATTGCAATTGGACCAATAATAGCTGAAGCCAAAGTTGGCGGAATCCAAATTTTCCAATTTTTATAAATATTAGGTACTTGCAGCATACTTGTTCCTAATCCTTGCGCTAAAACACCTTTCAAACCATTATCTTTAAAACTGATTGTTGCAAACCCAATCATTTGAGCACAACAACCTATTGTTGCAGCACCAGCAGCTAAACCATCTAATTCTAACATTAGACACAGAGCAGCCGATGAAATTGGCAAAGTCAAAACCATACCAACAATTACAGCAATTACAATTCCCATTATCAAAGGATTTGAATCGGTTGATAGCATAATTATTTCACCAATCCATTTCATCATTTGTTGAACAGAAGGACCAATGATTTGTGCTAAAATTACTCCAACCAAAACAGTAATAATCGGTGTAATGACAATATCTATTCGGGTTTCGCCTGCAACCATTTTTCCTACCTCAACCGCTACAATTGTCGCGATGAAAACGCCTAAAGGCCCACCTAATTGATACGCTGCAATTCCTACAACTGCTGACGAAAATAACACCAATTGAGGTGCTCGTAAACTATAAGCAATCGCCAATGCAATCGCAGGTCCTGTCGCTTGATTTGCAACTGGCCAAACAATATCAGTTAAAAAAGAAACATTTAATTCTTCACCAATGGTTTTCAAAATTGTACCAACCAATAAAGTTGCAAATAAACCATAAGCCATTGCGCCCATTGCATCGATAAAATATCGTTTTGCAGAAATTTGTATATCTTTTTTGAGTAGGAAATCTTTCATGTTTGAAATTTACAAATTAATTAAAAATAAATAAGCCTTGTCTTTCGACAAGGCTTAAAACAATATTATAACTATATTTCTTACATATTTCTACGATACTGTCCACCTACTTCGAACAAGGCAGAAGTAATTTGTCCTAACGAACAAACTTTGGTAGCTTCCATCAACACTTCAAAAATATTTTGATTATTAACAGCTGCTTGTTGCGCATCTTCCAATGCACTTTCAGCTTGTTGTTCATTAATTTTATTCAAATTTTCTTTAGTTTGAATTTGGAATTGTTTTTCCTCCTCTGTCGCACGAATTACCTCCGCAGGAACCACTGTTGGCGAACCTTTTGAACTTAAGAACGTATTTACACCAATAATTGGGAACGTTCCGTTGTGTTTCAATGTTTCGTAATACAATGATTCTTCCTGAATTTTAGAACGTTGATACATCGTTTCCATCGCTCCTAAAACGCCTCCACGCTCTGTAATACGATCAAATTCTTGTAAAACTGCTTCTTCAACTAAATCTGTTAATTCTTCGATAATGAACGAACCTTGAATTGGATTTTCGTTCTTTGCTAAACCTAATTCTTTGTTGATAATCAACTGAATAGCCATTGCTCTACGAACCGATTCTTCTGTTGGCGTTGTAATTGCTTCATCATACGCATTGGTATGCAATGAGTTACAGTTGTCATAAATTGCATATAAAGCTTGTAAAGTTGTACGAATATCATTGAAATCAATTTCTTGTGCGTGCAATGAACGACCCGAAGTTTGAATATGGTATTTTAACATTTGCGCACGTTCATTAGCTCCGTATTTATTTTTCAAGGCTTTTGCCCAAATTTTACGTGCCACACGACCAATTACCGAATATTCTGGATCGATACCATTCGAGAAGAAAAACGATAAGTTTGGTCCAAATGCATTGATATCCATTCCACGAGATAAATAATACTCAACATACGTAAATCCGTTTGCTAACGTAAAAGCCAACTGCGTAATAGGATTCGCTCCTGCTTCTGCAATATGGTAACCCGAAATAGAAACCGAATAGAAATTACGTACATTTTGGTTAATGAAATATTCTTGCACATCGCCCATTAAACGTAACGCAAATTCAGTTGAAAAGATACACGTATTTTGTGCTTGATCTTCTTTCAAGATATCTGCTTGAACCGTTCCACGAACTTGAGCTAATGTATTTTTCTTGATTTCAGCATAAACATCCGCAGGTAAAACCTGATCTCCCGTTACACCTAAAAGCATCAATCCTAAACCATCATTTCCTTCTGGTAAATCACCATTATAACGAGGTCTTTCCAAACCTTTGTCTTCGTAAATAGCTTTGATTTTTGCTTCAATTTCAGTTTCTAAACCATTTTCTTTGATGTATTTTTCACAATTTTGATCGATTGCAGCATTCATAAAGAAACCTAACAACATAGGTGCTGGTCCATTAATCGTCATCGAAACTGAAGTTGCTGGATGCGATAAATCGAAACCAGAATATAATTTCTTCGCATCATCTAAACAACAAATCGAAACTCCGGCATTACCAATTTTTCCATAAATATCAGGACGATGACCTGGATCATTTCCGTATAATGTTACCGAATCAAACGCTGTAGACAAACGCTTTGCAGGCATTCCTTTCGAAACATAATGGAAACGACGATTGGTACGCTCTGGCCCACCTTCTCCCGCAAACATACGCGTTGGATCTTCTCCTTCACGTTTGAAAGGATATAATCCTGAAGTAAAAGGAAACTCTCCCGGAACATTTTCTTGTAAAACCCAACGTAAAATATCGCCCCAAGCTTCGTACTTTGGCAACGCAATTTTTGGAATTTGTAAGTGTGATAAAGACTCAGAATGTGTCTGAATTTTAATTTCTTTATCACGTACTTTAAATGTATAAACTGGATTTTTATATTTATTTACCTTTTCATCCCAAGTCGTGATTACTTCCCAGTTGAAAGGATCTAAATTCATTTTTAATTTATCAAATTCAGCTAAAAGAACTTTAACTAAATCAGCATTTTCAGTTCCAGAAATCTCGATTCCATGTTGAGAAATCGTTGGTTTTTTTCCAGAAAGTGTTTCAATTGTTTTGAAGAAACCATATAGTTTTTGCGCAACATCTCTCTGCGCATTTGCACGCACATCATACCCACGGTTATTCTCTGCAATCTCAGACAAATAGCGCGTTCTTGAAGGTGGAATCACAAAAATCTTTTCAGACATTTCTTTTGTAATTTGAAAAGATGATTTCAAATCTGCACCTGTTTTTTCTACTACTTTATCAATGATTGACTTGTATAATTGATTGGTTCCTGGATCGTTAAATTGAGAAGCAATCGTTCCAAAAACAGGCATTTCATCAGGATTTACATCCCACAAATTATGATTGCGTTGGTATTGTTTTTTTACATCGCGCAAAGCATCTAAAGCACCACGTTTATCGAATTTGTTAATCGCAACAATGTCAGCAAAATCTAACATATCAATCTTTTCCAATTGCGTTGCAGCACCAAACTCTGGCGTCATAATGTACAATGAAGCATCAGAATGATCTAAAATTTCGGTATCTGACTGACCAATTCCAGAAGTTTCTAAAATAATCAAATCATATTTCGCCGCTTTCAACACTTGAATTGCTTCCTCTACATATTTCGATAACGCTAAATTTGATTGACGAGTTGCCAATGAACGCATATAAACACGAGGATTGTTAATAGAATTCATACGAATACGATCGCCTAACAAAGCACCACCCGTTTTCTTTTTCGATGGATCGACAGAAACCAAAGCAATTGATTTTTCTGGAAAGTCAATTAAGAAACGACGCACTAATTCATCAACCATCGACGATTTTCCTGCTCCACCTGTTCCCGTAATTCCTAAAACTGGTGCAGATTTATCAGCAACTTTATCGAAATCAAATGCTTTTAAAAAGTCTTCTTCACGATTTTCAGCCAACGAAATTAATCGCGCAATCGTCGTGATGTCTTTATCTTCTAATGATTGATACACATCTTTCCCCACTGGCAATTCCAAAGGTCCCGTCGGAAAATCTGCTTTCTCTACCATATCATTAATCATTCCTTGTAAACCCAATTCGCGACCATCATCAGGAGAGTATAAACGTGTAATTCCGTAATCCATCAATTCCTTGATTTCAGATGGTAAAATTACACCTCCACCTCCACCTACGATGCGAATATGACCTGCTCCTTTTTCTTGAAGCAAATCGTACATATATTTGAAATATTCGTTGTGCCCTCCTTGGTAAGATGTCATTGCAATTGCATTTGCATCTTCCTGAATCGCTGTATTTACAACATCTTCAACCGATTTATCGTGACCTAAATGGATCACCTCGCAACCCGTTGCCTGAATGATACGGCGCATAATATTGATCGACGCATCGTGCCCATCAAACAAAGCCGCTGCTGTTACAATACGCACTTTATTTTTGGGAGTGTATACTTCTTGTATTGGATGTACAAACTTTTCTTTCTTTTCTTCTTGAGTAATTTGTGACATTTATTTGTGATTTTGATTTTTTTATGACTCTTGCTAAGATAACATAATTTTAGACGTTATTAAAAGCATGAAATTATCATATTTAATAAAATAGTTTTAATTTATTAATAAATCACTAATCTTTCTTTTGATTTATTCACAATATATCATTAACTTTAAAGAGACTATTTAGAACTCTCATTATGAATACTTATTCCCTAAAAAACCTTTCAGACCTGTCAAGACTAGATGAACAAATGATTGTTTTATGGAATAAAAAGTATGGATATACTAACTTAGTTGGGAGTAAAAGTTAAGCATAAAACCTTAATTTTAATATATGAAAAGAATCCGTAAAAT
>NZ_JACAGF010000029.1:0-15535 GCF_030324345.1 Empedobacter sp. R750
AATATTTGCTGTTGTTAAAAGAGAGGAACCTTTTGTAAAATTAATTGCTTAAATAGTTGGTTTTATCTTAGAATGCTTATAGAGATACTCCTGAGAAAATTGGAAATATTTTGATTCCGACAAGTAACGGGAACAATGTTCCTTTGCAGGAAATAGCTACAATTGGTTATCAAACAGGACCTGCTTTTATTTATCGAGAAGGAAATAGCCGTTATATCGGTGTAGGATTCAGTATAGAAGGTCGTGATTTAGGAAGTACAATCGATGAAGCGAAGAAAGTAGTGGCCAAAGAAGTTAAATTACCGAAAGAAAATTACATGGAATGGGCTGGTGAATTCGAAAGTAAAGAGCGCGCAGCAAAACAATTAGCAATGGTCGTTCCCATTTCTTTAGTTTTGATTTTATTATTATTGTATACTAATTTCGGAAATGTAAAAGATACAGCGATAGCTGCATTAACACTGCCTTTTGCTTTTATTGGAGGATTTATTTCGCTTTGGGTAACAGGAACTATTTTTGGTATATCTGCGGGAATAGGTTTTATTATTCTTTTTGGAGTAGCAACAATTGATGGAATTGTTCTAATTGGTGTTATTCGAGATAATTTAAAGCATAAAATGCAATTAAAAGAAGCAATAGTTAATGGTGTTAAAAGTAGAATACGCCCTGTTGTGATGATTGCGCTTATGGGATCGATGGGATTATTACCAGCAGCACTTTCTACCGGAATGGGCTCTGAAATTCAGAAACCATTAGCCATTATGATTGTAGGTGGATTAATCATTTGCTTGGTTTTATCGTTTACCGTTTTGCCAGTAGTGTTTTATTTTGTTTATAGAAAAGAACATGAAAATAAGTTCCTGAAATAATTTATTGTTCTTTTTATTTATTATTATTGAAAAGGGGTTTTTACCAAATGGTAGAAACCTCTTTTTTGTTGAATGTTTTTATTTATTCTTGACACAAAGTATGCAAGAGTAGTATATTGTGGAAGCAAAAAAATTAAGATTGTAAATCCATTCACTAAAATAATTATATTTGAGTATAATGATACGAAACATCACAAAACTTGATTTCTTAAAAAATAATGTTACTAGCAGTTTTATGAAACATTACATAACGATAATATTACTTTTGACTTTTACTGTAAGCTTTTCACAGAAACGATTGGACGGTATGATAGCTGAATTAAAACATTCTGATTTTAGTGCTATTTATAAAGTTAAAGATAGTATTGTGAACTATCAAAAAGATGCTATTCCTGAACTTATTGAATTGCTTAAAGATACTTCATTCGTAAAGCTTAATAATACTGCTGACCTAATTTATCCAGGAGCAGAAAAATTTTACGGACATGGTTGGATTGTAAATTATGACATTGATTGGATTTCTGTTAGAGCCGCTTGGTTATTAGAAGAAATAACATTTCAGAATTTTGGTTATCGTGACTTGACAATTAATGAAGATAAGTTAATGAGTTTGCATAAACAAGATTATACTTCGTATTTACAAACTGGTAGTCACGATATTGACTTTAAAGATAAAACTCCAAGAGAACAACTTATAATTTATCGACTAATGCTTGCTGACAGAGTTTTAAAGTGGTGGGATAAAAATAAAAATGGTTGGACACGTCTTAATGCAATTAAAGAAGCACTTTCAAGTATTGACGAACAAAGACAGAGTCTTGCATTAAGATATTTACGTTTTGGCAAAACAGATTGTGCTGGATTAACACTTGAAAATTATAAAGAAGAAATAAAACCAATAATTAAAAAAATTAAACGAAGTAAAAATGAAAATGCAGAACAAGCAAAATATTTACTTGAGGATAATGAATATTATTGGTTCAAATCAAAGACAGAAAGATAGTAGCTATGATATATTCTTCAAAAATAACCACATAGAAACATAAAACCAAATGATTTTGCGTTGAAATTAGTTGTTTACCTATTCGTATTTTCAACTAATCTTTACAAGTCATCATTGCTAAAACTATGTTTCTATGTGGTTAAAATAAATTTGAACAACATTTATAAAATTCTATTTTCGATACAATTTTTCTTCACTCTTCTACGCCGTTAATCAGAGCATTGTACCGAAAAATCACTTTAATTAACGCCTACTACAGTTCCCACTTTTCCTGAGAATCCACCAAGGATTCCTTTTTTAATTTCTGCCATAACTGGAAGTTTTTATGATTAATATTCATAAAGTTAGCAACAGAAACAACACCATTTACAAAAACACAATTTTGTGCCCGCATTTGCCCTGCTCTGCCCGCATTTGTCCACTTTTGTCCAGTTGCTTTTTACACAATAATAGTAATATAACAAAATAAAAACCTTGCTAACCTCCTATTTATAAGAGCTAGAGAGAAGTTGAATTTTTGGTCAATTTTGGTCTTGTTCGACCATTGTTCGACCATTGTTCGACGAATCTTCGGAAAAACGGCATTCTCGTCGAAGAACGGTCGAAGAAAACACGAACAAAAGTGGGAGGAAATTGAAATTATAAAAATAAAATGATGCAAGAATACTTTGTTTCGCTATCCATACATTCATTATTACATTCTACATTAAATTATTTCGTGATACATGAATATTGTTTTTATAAATATCTTATTTACAAAAAAAATAATTATATTTGCTTCTAATTTTACGAAATGCAGATATAGGTGATTTTTTACGAAACAAAAGCTAGATCAGTTTCGTGAAAAAACAATGTTACCAGCAATATTTTATGAACGAAATCCAAATAAAAGAATATATAGAATTCAATAATGTGAAGGAAATATTATCCAATTCCTTTAAATCAATTATTGAAAATAACACTTGTGAGGATTTAGATATTGATAATAAAAATATTTCTATTGACTTGGATAATATCGAATATGATTCGAAAAAAAATCCCTTAATCACTTTTAAATGTAAAATTATTAATCAAGACAAAACAATAGGTTTTTATTCAATTGTCTTTGAACAAACTGGAAAAATAATTGATGATTTTTTTGTAATTTTTTAATCCTTAAAAATGACCTTAAGAAAACTTGACGAAGATTATCAACATGGCGCGAATGGAAAATATTTTTGCAAATGTTGTGGTTACAATACTTTATCAGAATTTCCAAATGGAACTTATGAAATTTGTAAAATTTGTTTTTGGGAAGACGACCTCTACCAAACAGAAAATCCAAATGAAAAAGGAGGTCCAAATCGAGTTTCTTTAATTGAAGCTAGAAAAAACTTTGAAGAATATGGAGTTTGCGAACTGGAAATGAAATTGAATGTTAGAAAGCCGAACGAAAACGATATACGCAAAATATAAATTAATACTGCTGGTAACAGGCGTTTGGCAAGATTGCGAATTTTGTAGTAAAATCACGTTTACATTTCGCAAGAAATTTTATCTTTAACAGAAAATAATCGGTTCCGAAGCTCGCAACCTCGCCAAGCGCCGGAACGTTAGCAGAAATCGCATAACCACACACAGATAAACCATGAAATTTGACTCACTTGATAAATTTTTGAACTACGGTATTTTTACTATTCCTGAATATCAAAGAGGATATTCTTGGAATAATGCACAATTAACCGATTTTGTAAATGATTTATCTGATGTTCAACATATTCGTGAACACTACTTTGGAACTGTAACACTTATAAAAACTGGAGTTGAACAATTTGGTATTAGTGATAAAACTGTTTATGATATTGTAGATGGACAACAAAGAATTACAACGATTCATCTTTTCTTAGCTAGCTTATATTACAGAATTAAAGAAATTGATTCTGCAAAAGCAGATTTAGAAATAATCAAACCTGTTTTTGATAAAGGGCAAACCTTGCTAAGGTTAAATAGTAAAAAAGACCAAGAATTTTATAATTATATAATTAATGAAGAAAAGATTAATGATTTATCTAAAATTAATCCAAAAACTAAAAGTCAAAAAAACCTCTTAAATGCTCGAGTTTTTTTTGATAAATATTTTAGAAACTCTTCATTAAAAAGTTTAATAGAAATTCGTAGAAACTTACTTTCTAAATTTAAAATAAATGTATTTGAGTTAGAAGAAGAAAGTGAAGTTGGTTTAATATTCGAAACTATGAATGACAGAGGTTTACCTCTGTCTGATATGGACAAAATAAAAAACTATTTAATCTATTTATCTCATAAATTAAATGAGAAAGATTTAGCTAAAGATTTAAATAAAAAGTTTGGAGAAATTTTTTCTATCTTAATGCATATTGAAAACGGGGATTCAATAAAATTAGAAAACCAATTTTTAAAAGATTGTTACATTTTACATAAAGGTGAGACAAGAAATTTAAATGATATACATCAGAGAATAAAAGAAATGATTTCTCAAAAAGACGTATTAAAAATTGGAGGGCTATTCGACAAATATCAAAATGATATACAAAAAAAAGTAACTGAAATTAAGAATTTTTCTAATTTATTACACAAAAGTGCTTCTAATTATGCAATGCTTTTAAATAGGAGTTTTGAGAATAATGATGTAAACATTGCACTATTTCGTTTAAGTATTTTGGGGAAAGGAAAATTTGATACTTTTTTGCCTTTATTTTTGGCAATACTTTCGCATAAAGGTTTTAAAAAAGAATTTCTAGTTCCAATCTGCGAAATATTGGAAATTTTCTGCTTAAAAGTTTATGTCTTTGGAAACAAGAAATCAAACACAGGAAGCTCTCTAATAAATGAGTTTGCTCATAAAGTTTTTTCTAGTAAATTAAATTTTACAGAATTAAAAAAGCAACTACGGAGCTTGGTGTTTAAAAATTCGAATCAAACCGAAATTCGTAATTCAATTTTACAAAAGTCTGCTTATCTAGATTTACAAGAAAATATAATTAAACTTCTTCTGTATGATTATGAAACTTATTTACAAAAAGACCAAAAATATTCTTATGAAATAGGAACTTTAGAAGAATTTCTAAATAACAAAAAAATTAGCATTGAACATATTTATCCGCAGAAATTGCAACCTGGTTTCGCAGAGATAACTAACAATCACACTTTTGGAAATTTAGTTCTAACGTATGATAATGCTAAATTAAGTAATAAAACATTCATTCAGAAAAAAAGTATTTATCAAATATCAAATTTGGAATCTGAAAGACAATTGTTCCAATATGAGGAATGGAATGAAAAGACAATTAAGGAAAGAGGGAAAAAAATTTCAAAATTTGTGTTTGACCGCTGGAGTATATAAGGAATTGCCACTTCTGCTAACATTGTATTGGCAAAATGCGGGGTTAAATGTATAATAGAAGGATTTTTAATATTTATGCGCCGCTGCTTTTATCTCATATTTATTTATTGGATTAGATAAACTTATGTTTCATGTTATTTTTCAATTTAGTATGTTGTTTGTAAGACTTTTTACGTTATATTAAATTTAATATGAAGATTTTATTAATTATAATTCCAATATTTTCTTTTGGTCAAATTTCTCCAGAACTTAAAGTTTTTGTGGATAGTTTATCTATTGTTGATAGATACGAAAGTTCAAATATAGGCTATTGGGGAACAAATAGTAAAGTCTACGATTTATTTTTTGAAGCATCAAAAATAGCAACTGATAAGGAGGTAGAATACTTAGCTATAAATGGAAAAACAATTGTAAAAGCATATTTTTCTACGGAAGCAGTTGATAGAAAGTTACAATCAGTAAATGACATTTTTAAATATCAGTTAGAAAACAATGAAGAGTTTGATAGGATTTATGGGTGTTTAGGAGGTAAAGAAGACTTGGTTTCTAAAATGTATTCTTCGGTTGTGAATTATACGTTAAACAGTACGTTATTAGAGCTTTATGGAGAGGAAACGACATGGACTGAAAAAGAAGCATTTAAAAAATTAAGAGAATTTAATAATGTTATTAAGAATTCAGAATATTCAACGGATAAGCTTTTATCATATATTATTATTTACGATAAGAAAAATTTAAAAAAGAATTGTAAAAACATTCTTCCAATGATAAAGAATAAAGAATCAAAAGAGATACAATATGTATTGGATATCTGTAATAAATAAGGTTTACATTATATTTTATCATCAAAACCCAAAGTCAGTTTTTATAAATCACAAACTGGAAGTCCACTTCGAACCAAAGGTTACATTTCCTTCTTGAAGTACGATATCTGAATGTAAAAATTTGGCTGCATCTGCTGACTTTTTCACTTTAACGCTGCTTCGTTCCATCATCTCATTTTCGTATGGCTGTAAAACTTCTTCACGTAGATTGACTTGTTTATTTTGCGCATGATAAGCTGATGTAATTTTTTGAGCCAGCAACAAAGCATCCAACAAAGCCTGATTGGCACCTTGCCCTTTGAAAGGACTCATCGGATGTGCAGCATCGCCTATTAAAGTCACAGGACCTACATTTTCTAATAAATTTGGCGTTAATAAATCTCGGTCGTAAACAGGATATCCCGTAATTTGTTTAGCTTCGGTAGCTGCGATAATTTCTGGAATAGGAGAGTGCCAATGCGTTCTTTTCGCAACTTCTGTTTTTAAGGCTTCAGAACCTTTTTTACTTAAATTTTTAGCATCTTCTTCTGACATAGGAAAACTAAATTGCCACATAATCGACTCTTTGTCATAAGGCATCATATACATTCGTTCCGTTCCATTTGCAGTCTGAAACACTGTTGCACCATCTAACAAATGACTTTCTAAACCTTTTAAAGCATTCAGTTTACAGATTCCTAAAATCACAATACAACCTAAATATCTCAATGGATTTTTATCTTCATTGATAATTAATCGACGCACCGAACTACGTATGCCGTCTGCACCAACAAGTAAATCAGCTTTAAAATGTTTTTTTATTCCATCAACATCAAACGTTAATTCGACTTTGTCATCAATTTTAAAATCAGTTAATTGATGATTCCATAAAACTTGTTTATCACCACCCAATTGCTCTAAAAAGGCCAAACGCAAAGATTGTCTTGCAATGTGAATATTGGTATGTTTATTTTTGTTTTTCGCTTCAATAGCTTCTTTGTCTTGCAATTTTCTTATTCCCCATTCGCCAATGACATTTCCTTCTATGGTATGTGCCAAATGCAGCGTAGAAACAATACCTTCATCTAAAGTTGTAATTCCAAACTTTTTCAGTTCCTTACTTGCTTGTTGTAACGTTAATCCATAACCTTGCGAACGATCGTTGAAAGCGCGATCTCGCTCGAAAAGTGTAAAAGGAATTTGTCGATGCAAACAGGCTAATGCTAACGCAATTCCACCAATTCCAGCTCCTACAATAGCAATATGAGGATAATCGTTTTCATTTGGTAAGGGAAGTTCTTCTGTTGCTGTCAGACCAGTTCCTAAGCAAGTTGTGCATATTTGCATCGAACTTTTTGGTTTGTTAGGAATAGTGCTATTGCTTTTATTTTTTTTTGATTGAGCAAGGGCAGCTTCGTAACGCAATAGTTTCTTTTTCGAAACTCCTTGACTTTTTTTTCCAAGTCCATTGCAATTCTTGCAGCTTGTCCAATTTATTTGTTTACTCAATTCTAAAAATTTTTGCAAAAATACAATTTACTGTATTTTATTCTGTGTATTGTTTGATATTATATTTTGGAAATTACTAAAACTATTCTAATTTTTTGAATTACCAAGCTCTATTTGTGAAAGCGATAAATAATTTGTTCTTAGAAAATCATTTTTTGTAATTTATATTCAGTTTCTTGTTTATTTTCAAATTGAAAAAGAAGTTATGATTTAGTGCAGAAATCTGAATGTAAGATATTTTATTCTATGAAAAACCTCGTTTAATTATTTCTAAACGAGGTTTGATGATATTTTTGAGATAATTGTAACTCTTAAAATAAATGATGTTACTCGGTTATAACATTATTCAAAAAGTCTTGATTATTAACAAGTTGTTGAATAAGATTATCGATTGCTGGAGGTAAAAACTTTTCAAATTTAGCACCTTTTGTGTTTGCTTTTCCTGTAATTAAGTCAGTCCAAACAACTTTTCCATCTTTGTCAACCAATTGAAATTTAACTGTAATTTCTGGGATTAACTGAACAGTAGAGAATCCAGAAATCGCTTCATAATCTAATTTTTGTAACTCAGATTTTAGAATATAATCATTACTACCGTTAACTGAAATATTTTTTTCATTGAAACCATTTTTTATAGCTTCGGTTAAAATTTCTGAAATTGGTTTTTCCGCCATATATGCACCTGACATCGTTTGATTGTACATGTTTTTCTTGTAAAAAATAACCTTTTCATCACTGTATCCTCTCATGTCTTTCATTTCGTCAATTTTAACAATTTTACTAGAAGATAGTCTATCACTAACTTTTAGGTTCGATTGATAATTAATTTGCTTGACAGAATTAGATAAAGCACAACTTGTTAAGGTTATTAATGAGATACCCAAGAGAAGTGTTGTAAATTTTGATTTCATTTTTTATTATAATATATCTTTCCATAACGGAAAAAGTAATGTTTAATTGTAGATAAATTTACTAATAAGGATAATTGCATAGATTTCAAAATATTGTTATTAAAATAATACGAAGGATAGAAAAGAAATTATTGAGTGATTTTAATCCTGGATTAGGAATTGATAGATAAATTGTATTATTAGAAATTTTTGTGATAATTATTTTCTAAAAAGTAATAGTTAATCTAGGTTTATTAGTTTACTTTCTTTAATCGAAAATGTTAAGATACAAAACCAAAAAAGGATTTCAATTGAAATCCTTTTTTTATATGAACTAATTGATAGAATTATTTATCAATCGAACCCATTACGCGTTGCATAAAAGTATTGGCTGCAGTACGCTCATCCAAACCTTCTTCTTCCATCATTTGCTTCATTTCCATAGCTCCACAAATGTTAGAAATCATTTCTCCAATTACTTCTTGTTCTGGCTCTTTTACAGCAGGAGAATCAGCATAAACTTCTAAAACTTCTAAAGCTGTTTCCATTGCTTCAATAGAAACATTTTTTGCTAAATTCTTAAATACCGGCAGCTTCATTGATCAATTCTTTTACAGCATCAATTTTAGATGCAGTTACTTGTCCTACATTTTCTCCTCCTTTGAAAACAGCGAAAGTTGGTAAATTTGGAACTTCAGCTAATTTTCTTGATTCTACTAATTTCTCAGCATCAACATATAAAAACTCAGCTTGACCTTCATATTCAGCCGCTAATTTTTTGAATTTTGGTTTTACTAAACGGCAGTTTCCACACCATCCAGCACCATATTGTACAATTACTATATTGTTATCAGCAACTACTTGTGCTAAGTTATCTTGTTCTAATTCTGCAAACATTTTATTAATTTTTATGGTTAAAAATTGGGTATAAAAAAGGCTGTCTAAGTGTTGAGCTTAGTGATTTTTAGTGAAAATGAATCCGTTAAAATCTCCTGTCAAATTTTTTAGACAGCCTCTTCGTGAATTTTGAAAATCAAAAGATTTTCAAGTTATTTTTAGTGAGAAGCTAAGTAAGAAGCTACACCATCTTTAGTAGCGTTCATTGCATCTTTTCCTTCTTCCCAGTTTGCTGGACAAACTTCACCATACTTCTCAACGTGTAAAATAGCGTCTAATAAACGTACATACTCATCGATGTTACGTCCTAATGGTAAATCGTTGATTGTTTCGTGACGAACAACACCGTTTTTGTCGATGATGAAAGTACCACGGTAAGCAACTGGAGCTCCTTCAAATTTCAAAGAATCATTTTCTTCATTGTAAACATACTCACCAGCCAAAACTCCGTAATCCATAGCGATAGTTTTTGCTAAGTCAGCAACGATTGGGTAAGTAACACCTTCGATACCTCCGTTATCTTTAGCAGTGTTTAACCACGCTAAGTGCGTTTCTTCTGAATCACAAGAAGCAGCAATTACAACAGCATCTCTTTTTTCGAATTCAGCTAATTTAGCTTGGAATGCGTGTAATTCTGTTGGACAAACAAATGTAAAATCTTTTGGGTAGAAGAATAAAACGATGTTTTTTTCTCCGATTGGCATTGAAAAGTTTTCTACGATTTCATCTCCATCAATTACTGCTGGCGCTGTGAATAAAGGCGCTTTTTTTCCTACTAATGACATAATTTTAATTTTTTATATTTTGTTTTTTACTTCTCGATTTGATAAAACTTGTAATAGTTTTTATCTCTTTTACTGATGCAAATTTAGACTGATATTTTAAACTGTCCATATATTTTCAATTTCAAATATAGATTAAACTATAAATTATATTTATGATATATGATTAATAATAATTATTGAGTTAATATTCTATTGAAATTCAATACAACAGCCTTTTTATCTTATCTCTACGCTAATTTACGAAGATTATTTACCCTAAAGAATGATATTCCTTATGTTGATGATTATTTAAAATGAATTAAATTTTATTTAAAAACGACTGTGATAATTATGATTTAATGATAAGTTCACAAGGCGTAGAGAAAGATTAAGATATTAAAATGAAAAGGTTAGTGAATTCACTAACCTTTTTCGTTTTATATTTTTTTGCTTTTTCCTTCGATATAGGTATTGAAATTTTTTCCATCCATCGAAATTTCAAAAGCTGTATTAACTTCTTTATTTTCGAGTAGCGAGTAAATCAATCTAAATGTGGGTTGATTGGGTTTTGTTTCACTCAGAAATGTAATCGTTTTTTCGGTATAAGTAATCGAATAATTGATAACATGACCTTCATTATCAAAATAAATGGCTTTCGATAAATTTTTATTTTCATCTAAATAAACAACCAATAAATCATCATGAATTGTCATGCTTTTAGCATTTTGCGAAGGATATTCGGAATGACTTTTTCTAACAATTACATTTTGATCCAATTGGTATTCAAAAGAAAAAACGCCTTTTCCTTCTCCAGGTTTTCCATTACCAACGCCTTCCCAATTTCCGATTAACCAATTCCAATTTTGATTTGTTTGAGCAAAACTAAAATTAGAAAAAACAAGGAATAGGAGGAACGTTATTACTTTTTTATTGATCATATTAGATTTTATACACTTCGTTAACATTGATTTGAGTTGTAAATAAACCATAATTTACAAAAACAATTTCCTTTTTTATTTTATCAATTGTTCCAACACTCGACGAACCATGAATTTTGACACGATCACCAACTTTCAACGCATCAATTTTCTTTTGAGTAGCTGCTTTTTCTTTCTTTTCGATCACATGTTTTTGTTGAGAAATCGTTTCAGAATTTTCTTTTAATTCGCGCTTAACTTCTTTCTCTACAATTTTTTCGATTTTCTTTAATTGCTGAACTTCTTTCGTCTTTTTCGAATTTTCCATTTCAATTAATTTCAAGAAATTCGAAATCATTTGTTTTTTATTTTTCGTTTTCAAGTAAGAATCCGCCATGTCTGAAATACGTTCACCAAGTTTCAAACGTTTTTGTTCACGATCATATAATTGCTGAAAATCATATAGTTTTTGTTGAATTTTTTCGTTTGTTTGCTCTAATTTTTCATTATGTTCAATATTAGTTTCGCGCAATTCTTCAACATGATCTTTCGTTTTCTGAATTTCAAATTTTTCCTGTTGAAGTTTTAAAATAGTTTTATCCAAACTCACTTTTTCACTTTCAACTTTTTTCTTTGCGCGATTAATCAAACGAAACGGAATTTTATTTTTCTCTGCAACTTCAAAAGTAAACGAACTTCCGGCTTGTCCAATTTCCAAACGGTAAAGTGGTTCCAATGTTTTTTTATCAAACAACATACAAGCATTTATCGCTTCTGGCAAACTTTCTGCGCTCAATTTGATATTTGTATAATGCGTTGTAAAAACACCGAAAGAATTGCGTTCATAAAACTCTTCAAAGAAAACTTCTGCCAAAGCTCCACCTAATTCAGGATCAGAACCTGTACCAAATTCATCAACCAACAACAATGTTTTATCGTCTGCATTTTTCAAGAAATAGGACATTTGTTTTAGACGATAACTGTAGGTTGATAAATGATTTTCAATGGATTGATTGTCTCCAATATCTGTGAAAATTTGATTAAAAAATCCAAATTGACTTTCATCTTTTACAGGAACTAAAACACCACTCTGAATCATAATTTGAAGTAAACCAATCGTTTTTAATGTAATTGATTTTCCTCCAGCATTTGGACCAGAAATAATGATAATACGACAATCTTCGTTAATCTCTAAACTCTGCGGAATCGTTTTTTGAGCTTTTCTTTTATTGTTTAAAAATAAAACAGGATGATAAGCATCGACTAATTTGATAATTCGATTCTCAGAAAGTTGAGGTAAAATTCCATTAATTAAAAAAGCATAATTTGCTTTCGCTTGCGTAAAATCGATGTATTCTAAAAACGTTTGATATTCTTCAAGATTTGGTTTGTATTCCGCAATTTGAGCAGTTAAATCTAACAAAATCTGAATTACCAAATGTTTTTCTTCTTCTTTCAATTCTTCCCATTCGCGACGAGGATTTTGTACACTTTCTGGCTCAATAAACGTAATCGATCCAGTTTTTGAAGTACCTAAAAATTGACCTTTCACACGTTTTCTCAAAGCCGATTTAACAGCCAAAACACGACGATTTCCAACAACAGATTCTCGAATGTCATCCAAATAATCCGAATGATAAGACATCGATTTATTGAATAATTCAGTAATTCGTCCATTTAAATGACGCAAACGATCGCGTACAATTTTCAGTTCTGGACTTGCGTCGTCTTTGATTTCTCCAAATTTATTGAATACTTGATCGATTAATTTCACGATATTTTTTTCGTAAGTAATCGTTGACGCTTTCTCGAATAAAACAGGTGCATATTCGTTGAAAGCTGTCAAATATTTCAAGATTTCTTTCACTTGAAGCGTATTTGCCTTGATTTTGAAGAATTCTTCCGCAGGCAAATAATAATTTTCGATTTCTAATCGGCTTAGATTTTCATCTAAAATATAATATTCTGAAAACGGAAAACGATTTCCCGTCTCGAAACTTGTTAAATATTCGTTTGTCGTTTGTAGATCTTGTACCAAAAGTTGGTGATCTTGGTAAGGTTTTAAGTTAAAAATAAACTCCTCAACCTTTTCTGTATAAGCAAATTCTGCGATTTCTTTTTGAACCGCATTAAATTCTAAATCTTTTAAAGTTTGTTCTGATATTTGCATTAACGCAAAATTACGGATAAATTCTTTAGTTAGAAATAAATGACAGATAATACTATTTACATATAGATTTAATGATTTATTAAATCTATAATTTATATTTTGATGGATATTGATTATTATATTTATGGAATGAATAGATTAACAGTATTTTGTGGGTCGAGTAATGGCTCAAATAAGATTTTTAAAGAAGAAGCATATAAATTAGGTCAAAAATTAGCAGAAAATAAAATTGAACTTGTTTATGGCGGAGCTAATGTAGGATTAATGGGCGTTATAGCAGATTCAGTTTTAGAAAATAGAGGTGTAGCTATTGGAGTTTTACCAAACTTTTTGAAGAAAGTTGAAGTTGAGTATAAAGGATTAAGTGAACTTATTTTAGTAGATTCTATGCATGAACGTAAGGCGAAAATGAATGAACTTTCTGATGGTGTTATAACTTTACCTGGAGGTTTTGGTACACTTGAAGAGTTTTTCGAAATGTTGACATGGGCTCAATTAGGATTACATAAAAAACCAATTGCTATTTATAATATAGATGGTTTTTTTGATGATCTTTTACTTTTTATTGAGAGTATGGTTACCAAAGGTTTTCTGAAACAAGAAAATTATGATATGCTAATTGTTAGTGATAATCTAGATATTTTATTTGAGAAATTAAAAAATTATAAAGCTCCTACAGTTGGTAAATGGATAAATGAATCTCAGATTTAGTTTGAAAAATTACTCCAGCAAGTATAAAAAGAATAATTTTGTTTCCATAAAAGAATAATATGGATGTGAAATTAGATGCTTCTTGGAAAGAAGTTTTAAAGAATGAATTTGAAAAAGATTACTTTAAAATATTGACAGATTTTGTACGAAATGAGTACAAAACAAAAACAATATATCCTCCTGCATCCAAAATATTCTCTGCATTTGATTATACACCTTTTGATGATGTTAAAGTTGTTTTAATTGGTCAAGATCCTTATCATGGGATTGGACAAGCAAATGGTTTGTCTTTTTCGGTTGCCGATGGAATTAAATTACCTCCAAGTTTGCAAAATATTTATAAAGAGTTGAATGATGATTTAAGAATAGGAATTTCGACTTCAGGAAATTTGGAAACATGGGCTAAACAAGGTGTTTTATTATTAAATGCAACTTTGACGGTTGAAGCTTCTAAGGCAGGTTCGCACCAGAAAAAAGGCTGGGAAATATTTACAGATGCTGTAATACAGAAGCTTTCTGATCAAAAAGAAAATTTAGTTTTTATACTTTGGGGAGCTTATGCTCAAAAAAAAGGAGCAAAAATAGACCGAAATAAACACTTTGTTATAGAATCTGCTCATCCTTCTCCATTAGGAGCTTACAGAGGTTTTTGGGGGAGCAAACCTTTTTCGAAAACTAATGATTTTTTAAAAAGTAAAAATCTACAACCTATAAATTGGGAAATCAAAAACAAATAATTTACATCGTCATAATTTTTTGTAAATAAGAATTAAAAGCTGTTGGATTGTTTACGTTTATATACGAAACTTTTTCAGTTATTTTATCTTTTAGAACAGCATATGTTGCCACAAAAATGGTAATATTTGGTAGATTTTTCTTGATTGATTCGAGATAAATTGCAAGAGAAGAAGAGTCATAATTTTTAGAGATATAAATAAAAATATGTGTAATTTGAGTATTCTCAATACATTCTAAAATGGAATTTAAACTTTGATTTTCGCCTAAATAAATTCCTTTTTCGTTATTAATTTTTAAAAGAAGATAAGTATAAATTAATTCTAAATCATCATTTTCTTTTTCAGGTAAAAATAAAAGCCATTTACGAGAATTTTGATCTGAATATGGAATTGATTTAATCAAATAAAAAAGATGTTTTCTAATTAGATTTTTAGAAAAAGAAATAACCGATTCTTGAATAGTATACTTTTCCAGAATGATAAACATTTTACTTAAAAAAGGGAAAACTATATCTATACAACATTTTTCGATTCCAATTTTATTGAAACAAAGTGTAAGAATGGTGTCAAAAAAACGTGTATCATATGAAAAACAAGAACAAATTAATAACTCAATAATTGGTTCATAACTTTTGTTTTTCTGGATATAATTTTGAATTTCAAATTCGGATAAAATTTGTATTTCTGAAAGTGATTTTATACTTAAATTTTCTACTGTATTTTTTTTATTTGATTCAACTAAAAAAGATATAATAATTAATTTTTTTAAGTGATCATGATTAAATAGTGAATTTTTATCAATCTTATCTTCGTTAAATAGTTTGAACTGGATATGCAAACAAAAATAGGAGTATTAGTTAAGCTACATTTTTATAACTAATTTTTTGTTGATTAAATTCTTCAA